>NZ_JAHOCB010000070.1:0-11846 GCF_019125875.1 Erysipelatoclostridium sp. MSK.23.31
CTTTGCGGACATTTGAGAAGATATAAAAAGATAGTCAAAAAGACATATATAATTTATTTTAATAATTTGTTATATTATAACTAAGAAAAACAAGGGGGATAAAATAATGAAAATAGTTATTGCGATCGATTCGTTAAAAGGAAGTTTATCTTCAATTGAAGCTGGAGAAGCAATCAAAGCAGGAATAGAGCATGTATATGATGATGCAAAAGTAATAGTAAGCCCACTAGCTGATGGTGGAGAAGGAACGGTTGAGGCATTAACCGAGGGTATGGATGGAAATATGCGTTCTCTTGAAGTTACGGGGCCATTAGGCACTAGAGTAGTTTGTCAATATGGAATTATTACAGAAACGAAGACGGCAGTTATTGAAATGGCGAGTGCTGCAGGAATTACTTTGGTAGCTCCAGATCAGAGAAATCCCTTACTGACAACAACTTACGGTGTTGGTGAAATTATTGCTGATGCAATTACAATGGGATGTCGGCATTTTATTATAGGGATTGGCGGTAGTGCCACAAATGATGGAGGAATAGGAATGTTACAGGCACTAGGTTACCGTTTTTTAGATAAATATGGAAATCAAGTAACATATGGAGCACAAGGACTGGAACAATTAGTTGAAATCGATGACAGTGGGGTTGTTTCTTCGTTGAACGAGTGTACTTTTAAAATTGCTTGTGATGTTAATAATCCGCTATGTGGTAAACTAGGGAGTAGTGCTGTTTATGGACCGCAAAAAGGGGCGACTGCTGAAATGATAAAAAAAATGGATAAGGGGCTTAATGATTATGCTAAATTAGCGAAATTAAAATATCCTAACGCTGATCCGGAACTACCCGGTACTGGAGCTGCCGGTGGTCTAGGCTTTGCATTTTTGACATTTTTAAATGCACAATTAGAATCAGGTATTAAAATTGTTTTAGAAGAAACACGATTAGAAGAATATATAAAGGATACTGATATTGTTATTACTGGTGAAGGGCGTCTTGATTTTCAAACAGCTATGGGTAAAGCTCCAATAGGGGTTGCTAAATTAGCGAAGAAGTATCATAAGCCAGTAATTGCTTTTGCTGGAAGTGTGACAGCGGATGCTAATGAATGTAATCACCAAGGTATCGATGCTTATTTTCCGATTGTTCGTGGTGTTACAACTTTAGAGGAAGCAATGGAGAGCAGTAATGCTAAAAATAATTTAATAGCTACTGTTGAACAGGTGTTTCGTTTGTGGAAGATAAAATAAGATGATATGATAAATGTATATAAAATTTGTTCAAAAAGGAGCGATGGGAATGGGGATCTGGATTAAACAGTAGCATGCAGGGCTTTACTGTTTATAGCCTTGCTCGATAAAAAATTCAGGAGGCAGAATATGATATATTTTAAATACAAGAAAAAAATGTTTATTGTCAGATGTTAGGGGAAGAGTAACTGCTATTGTTTTTGCATGGAAATACAGCATCAGCTGGAGTGTTTGAATAAATTTTATCACTATATCAAGATGAGTATAAACTTATTTTAATTGATTTTTTAGGACATGGTAAATTACAGTGAATAGCGAGGTTTCCTACTGACTTATGGTGACAAGAAGCTGATCAGGTAATCGCTTTATTAGAATCCTTAAATATTAAAGATGTTACTTTAATCGAAACAAGTGGAGGTGTTTGGGGTGCAGTTAATGCTGCATTAAGACGCTCAGATTTAATCACTTGTGTAGTGGCAGATAGTTTTGATGGGCGAACTCTTCGTCGGGGATTTGCCAAAGCATTAATCGAGGAGTGAGTCATGGCAATAAACAATCTTGCAGCAAGACAATTTTATCAATGGTGTCAAAGTGATAATTGGGAGACTTTGGTGAATCAAGATACTGAGGCACTGTTAAGACGAATTGATTTGGGTTTACCGTAGAAGTACCTTTAAATACTTTAAAGGTACTATTGTTGTTAATTACTAGTGGGAAGGATGCGATGTTACACAGTGATATCATAGAAGAATATGAAAAAATTATATACGAGCATCCACCTGTTAAAATGATTATCTTTCCAACGGGTAAGCATCCTTCGTTATTATCAAATGCCGTGGCAGCATCCACTGCTATAAAAGAATTTTTGAGCAGTAGTAAACAAAGGAGTTAACTCCTTTGTTTTAGACTTCAGTTAATAAAAATAGTATTTATATTATAATTACAAATGATATACTCATATTAATTAGTAAAAGGAGAAACAGAAATGATAAAAGCGATATTTTTTGATATTGATGGAACACTAGTGAGTTTTAAAAATCATCAAATACCTGCCTCAACTATCGAGTCGTTAAAGAAGCTAAAAGAAAAGGGGATCAAAATTTTTGTTGCTACAGGACGGGGAAAGGATGGTTTAGATATTTTAGATGAGATTGAGTTTGATGGCTATATAACCTTAAATGGTCAGTATTGTTATGTTGATAATCAAATAATATATGAAAATACAATTAAACGAGATGATTTACAGAAACTTTTGAATTATTTAGAAGACCATCCTTTTCCATGTGGGTTCACGGAAGAACATAATAAATATTTTAATCTTCGTGATGCTCGAGTTGATGAAATTCATCGCATTACTTTGAATGATGATCATCCAGCTGGTGATTGTAGTGATGTAGTTAATAAAAAAATTTATCAATGTATGTGCTTTATTGATGAGCAGGAAGAACAAAAATTAATGCAGATTATGCCTAATTGTATTTCTGCGCGATGGCATCCACTTTTTTGTGATGTTTCTCCCAAAGGAGGAACAAAACAAAATGGAATTGATAAGTTTTTAGATTTTTACCATATTGATCGTAATGAAACAATGGCTTTTGGTGATGGTGGGAATGACATTGAGATGTTACAACATGTGGCATTATCAGTGGCAATGGAAAATGGTAATGATAAAGTTAAAGAAATTGCTGATTATGTGACTGCTGATGTAGACGAAGATGGAATTTTAAAAGCACTGCAGTATTTCAGTATTCTTTAAAATAAGATGATGACTTATCATTAATGATGAAAGTGATATTTCAAGGGAGTATAATATTGTTTGTAAGAGGTGATTAAAATGGATGAAATTAAAGTGCCTTCAACTAGATATCATAAAATAGTAAATCTTCTTTGTATAATAATGTTGACAGGAACACTAGTCTTTTTGGTAACTAATTGGACGATGATCCCGGATCAAATTCCAGGACATTATGATAGTGCTGGAGTAATCAATCGATGGACAAGTAAGTCAGGGCTATGGATAGTTTATTTTGTTGGAATCATAATGTTTGCGGGATTATCAGTAATAGAACATTTTCCTAAAACGTGGAATACTGGTGTAGCTATTACTAAGGAAAATCAAAAACATGTTTATCAATTAATAAAAGGAATGATAGTAACCCTGAAATTATGTATCACCACAATATTTATGTTTTTAACACTGTATACGACTTTGATGATTAATTTGCCAAAATGGTTTACACCGCTTTTTCTAATTATTACATTTGGTTCAATGATAGTTTATGGTATAATGATTTACAGAGCTCGATGAAATTACCTAATAATTAAGGGTGTATTAATCTCTTATTAAAAATACGAAAATGATAAGTCATGAATAAACATTCATGACTTTTTCTATATGTAAATGATATTTGTTTTTAATAATAAATTGAACTATCGCTTTTAATAGTGTTCTTCTGTAAAAAATTATTTCCGTGTCTAATACATTTTTTTTGTACAAAAATAATATATTGATAGCATTCCTTTATATTTTATGTCTTTTCTGTAGACGATAGTTTACAGAAATATATCCTTTTATTATAAATAATGGTTGACCTAAAGTTCACTTTAGGTAGTACAATGTATTTTGAGGTGGTAAAAGTGAAATATCGGGAATTAGGAAGAACAGGTTTAAAAGTTAGTGAAATAGGTTTAGGCTGTGAAGGATTTATGAAAATGGATACTGATCAAGTTAAGAAATTTGTTGCTCAGGCTTCAAAAATGGGAATAAATTTTATAGATTTTTTTTCATCAAACCCACATGGGCGGAGTGCTTTTGGTAAAGCGATAGCTGGTAACCGTGAAAAGTGGATTATTGAAGGGCATATATGTACTTTTTGGAAAAATGAACAGTATTTGAGAACTCGTAAAATGGATGAAGTAAAAGCTGGGTTTGAAGATTTGCTAGCAAGACTGCAGACTGACTATATTGATATTGGAATGATCCATTACATTGATGCTAAAAAAGATTTCGAAGAAGTTTTTAATGGTGAAGTAATTGAGTATGTAAAGGATTTAAAAAAACGTGGAATTATTAAACATATTGGAATTAGTTCTCATAATCCACTTATTGCAATTGAAGCTGTTAAGACAGGATTAGTTGATGTAATACTGTTTTCAATTAATCCTTGTTATGATATGTTGCCTCCATCTGAAAATGTTGATGATTTGTGGGATGATGAAAGGTATGCGGAACCGCTTTTTAATATTGATCCAGTCCGTCAAGAATTGTATGAATTGTGCCAAACTAAAGGAGTTGCATTAACTGTGATGAAAGCATTTGGAGGGGGAGATTTATTAGATGAAAAGTTATCGCCGTTTAAGGTTAAAATGACACCGTTACAGTGTATTCATTATTGTTTAACGCGACCGGGAGTAGCTTCGATCATGGCAGGAAGTCATAGTATTAAAGAGATGATGGAGGCATTAGCTTATGAAGATGCAAGTATGGTAGAAAAAGATTTTGCTAATGTTTTAGCTAATATACCAAAACATTCATTTGAAGGAAATTGTGTATATTGCGGACATTGTGCTCCATGTGTCAAATGCATTAATATAGCTGATGTAAATAAATTTGCAGATTTATGTGTTGCTCAAGGGGAAGTACCAGAAACAGTTAGAGAACATTATGAAGTTTTAGCTCATCATGCAAGTGAATGTATTGAATGTGGGGTATGTATAAAAAATTGCCCATTCAATGTTAAGATTATTGAAAAAATGAAAGCAGCAGTAGCAATTTTTGGTTATTAAAGCTATTGCGTGAGGAAACATTATGGTTGAAAAGTTTGATATAGTAATCACACCACTTGGATTAGAGCGAACAATCCATGTATATTTACCAGAAGATTATTATGATAGTGATGAACAATATCCAGTGATGTATATGTTTGATGGACATAATTTATTTTATGACCATGATGCTACTTATGGAAAATCGTGGGGACTAAAGGAATTTCTTGATACCTATGATAAAAAGTTGATTATTGTAGGAATTGAATGTAATCATGAAGGACAAAAACGCTTAAGTGAATATTGTCCCTATCAAATAGAAAGTAAATATTTTGGTCATCTCAATGGACAAGGAAAGATATTGATGGATTGGGTTGTTAACGAATTAAAGATTCTCGTCGATCAAAAGTATCGCACTTATCCGTTTCGTGAATGCACAGGCATTGCTGGAAGTTCAATGGGGGGATTAATGGCGTTTTATACTGTTATTTATTACAATAAGTATTTTTCAAAAGCAGCTTGTATATCGCCATCGATTTCAATGTGTATGGAAGAATTGAAAAATGAATATACTCAAGCTAAAATCATGGAAGATACGCGGGTATACTTTAGTTTTGGAACTGATGAGGTCAAAGGGAAAAATGGGATTCAATGGATGTTGAATAATATCTTATATTTTAATGATAGACTGATTGAAAGTAATGCATCTAGTTATATAAATGTTGTGGAAAAAGGTCAGCATAATGAAGCATCCTGGCAGTTAGAAAATCAAATATATCTAGATTATTTATGGAAATAAAATATTTTTTTAGTGATTGCGATTGCAGATAAAATATATTAAATTAAGGTTATAGCTAAGCATGGTTGAAACCATGCTTTTATTTTTGATTTTACCTAATATGGCTTGTGTGATACAATTATTAAAGATACCAACAAACCAAACAGAAATAATCATTTATAGGGATAAAAAAATGAAACGAAAAAAGAGAAAATTTGCGATAAATGTAATGTCGTTAGCTGTAATACCGATACTGATTTTAGGAATGTTTGTAATCTTTATAACCTCAAGTTTAATTTATACTGCCTTAAAGGGCGAAGTTGCTAATAATCTTGAAGATTTGGCTAGAGTATCATATCAAGACTTTGACATGCAATATCCAGGTGATTATTACTTAAATAATAACCATTTATATAAGGGAACAGAAGATATTCAAAATGATTTTAATTTGGTGGATTTAATTAAAAATAATACCGGGGTCGATGCAACTTTGTTTTATCAAGATAAACGCATACTAACAACAATTCGTCAAGAAGATGGCAAAAGAGTTGTTGATACGATTGCACCAGATGAAGTTATCGAAACAGTTTTAAATAATGATAAAGAATTTTTTTCAGATTCTGTTGTAATTAATGATAGTAGTTATTTTGGTTTTTACATGCCCGTAAAAAATACTGATCAGCACGTCGTTGGAATGCTTTTTATGGGGCGTCCACGTGCTGATGTTATGAATCATATTATGCATAATATTTATCTTGTTTCTCTTTCAATCGTTACAATTATGATAATTGCAATTATTGTATCTTATTATTATAGTAAAAAAACGATTTTTGCTTTAAATACAACAAAACATTTTTTAGGAGCAGTAGCAAATGGAGATTTGACGACTGAAATAGATCCATACGTATTACAGCGTCATGATGAAATTGGTGATATGGGGCGTTTTGCGGTTATGATGAAAGAGTCTCTTAGTGATTTAGTTGGAAAAGATCCGTTAACGGGATTACATAATCGCCATAGTTGTGATGTGGTTTTAGCGAGTTTAATTCAGCGTGTAAAACAAAAGAACACTTCTTTTGCAGTGGCAATGGGAGATGTTGATTTTTTTAAATATGTTAATGATACATATGGTCATCAAGCAGGTGATGAAACTTTACGTCAACTTGCTAAAGTTATTTCGATCCATATGGAACACCTGGGATTTGTATTTAGATGGGGTGGTGAAGAATTTGTCTTGATCTATGAAGATATGGATCGGTATCAGGCTTTTAAGCATTTAGAAATCTTACAAGAACAGATTGATCAAGAGAGTATTTATTGGAAAGATGACAAAGTTAAGATTACAATGACATTTGGCTTAGCGGATTCTAATGAATACAATGATCTTGATGAATTGATCAATTTAATTGATGATAATCTTTATCGAGGGAAAAAAGAAGGTCGTAACCGAATTGTTTTTAATACTTTAAAATAGAAATTAAAACATGACCGTTAAGATAATTTTAACGGTTTTTTAGATAAAGATTTCTAATTGAGAAAATATCTTTAATGTTTCAAAAGATTAGATACAATAGAACTATAAACTTTATTAAAGGTATGAGGTATGAAAAATGATAAAATTAATTGTATCAGATATGGATGGAACACTATTGGCGCATGATTCATCAATTTCAAAGGGAAATATTGAAGCAATTAGGTATGCTCAAAGTAAAGGAGTGCAATTTGCAATTGCTACCGGGCGTGATTATTCAAGCCTTAAGGGGATATTAGAGGCACATGATTTAAAATGTTTTAGCATTTTAGGAAATGGAGCACAATTTTGTAATGAAAATGGAGAAATTTTATCAAGTGCATATTTTCCTAAAAAATGTTTTAAACAAGTTTTACAAATATTTGATGAACTAAAGATTCATTATATGATTTTTACTGCGAATGGTTTTTATTCAACAGCTGAGCCAAATGTTGTTCGTGATGCTTTTATTGATCGCTGTGTTGTTCAGTTCAAGCGCAAACGAGAGGACTACTTAGATGATGGCTGTAATCAAGATATGGCGTGTATGAAGTTAAAAAAAATAGGTGACTTAGATGATTTTATTAATTCTTCAATTGATATTATTAAGGTTGAAGCATTTAATAATGATGTATCATTAATTGAAAAAGCTAAAGAAAAACTTCAGGAAATTGATGGGATAGCTTATTTATCATCATTTGATGATAATATTGAAGTTACCGATAAGGCAGCTCAAAAAGGATTGATTTTGGAAAATGTTATTGAAGAATTAGGTTATTCAAAAGATGAAGTAATGGTTTTAGGTGACGGTCTCAATGATATTACATTATTTGAGCGGTTTAAGTATTCTTTTGCGCCAGGTAATGCTAATGAGACAATTAAAGCAATGGCTTATCAGGTAGTTGGAGCATGTGAAGAAGACGGTGTTTCCCAAGCAATCTATATGATGTTATAATAAAGAGGATTGATAAGATCTTCTTTTTTTGATGGGAGGAATTTAATGATAGAAATTAAATTTTTAAAAAGTACGGATGAATATTGGGATACAATGATTGACTATGTTCAAAATTGTTCTTGGCGTGCTGGTAAATCTTTGGCTAATAAAATGAAGACAGGGTATTTTACTAAATGGCAGTGTGTAGTTGGGGTTTGGTATGATAATAAAATTGTTGGTTTTTCGACTTTTGTTGAAAGTGTTAGTATAGATAATAGTGGCTATCAGCCTTTTATTGGCTATATCTATGTGAATCCGAATTACCGTGGTCAACGTTTAAGTGAAGTGATGATTAAAGAAATTATTGTATGTGCAAGAAAAATGGGTTTTAAAAAAATATATACACATAGTAGTGAATTTGGTTTATATGAAAAATTTGGATTTAAAATAATTGATTGTGGAAAAACGTGTTCGGGAAGATATGAAAATATTTATGAAAGGAAGATTGCTTAATGATTTTGTATTTTAGCGGGACTGGAAATAGCCGATATATTGCAGAGGTAATTAATTCAGTGATTGAAGATAAATTAGTTTCTATCAATGAATGTTTAAAAAATAATTTAATTGTTTCATTAGAGCAGCAGTATATTATTGTTTGCCCTACATATGCGTGGCGTATTCCTCGGGTAGTGGAGCAATTTATTCGGACTAATCATTTTGTTTCGGGAACTAAAATTTATTTTATAATGACATGTGGTGGAGATATTGGAAATGCTGCTAAATATATTAACCGTTTATGTAATGAAAAAAATATGATTTTAATGGGAGTCGGAGAGATTGTTATGCCAGAAAATTTTATTACTATGTTTAAGGCACCAGAAAATCCAGAAGTGATTATTTCACATGGTGTAGAAACTGCACTTTTACTAGCAGCTGAAATCAAAGCAGGAAAATATTTTTTAGAAACTAAACCTACGTTTATAGGACGATTTAATAGTGGCATAGTCAATAGGCTTTTTTATCCAATGTTTGTTAGGGCTAAAGGATTTCATGTTGAAGATACTTGTATTGGTTGTGGTCAATGTATCCATGCTTGTCCATTAAAGAACATTAGTCTAGTTGATTCTAGACCTATTTGGGATAAACATTGTACACAGTGTATGGCATGTATCAGTATTTGTCCAAAAGATGCAATTGAGTATAAAAATAAGACAAAGGGAAAAAGACGCTACTATCTTAAAGATAGTTATAATAAGGAAATTAAATGAAAATTGTAATTACTCCAGCTAAACGGATGAACGATAATATTGATTATATAGACGTAGAAAGTTTACCTGTTTTTTTGCCACAAACGGAGGAACTGCTAGGAATTCTTAAGACACTAAAAGTCGATGAAGTAAAAAAGATGTTAGGTTGCAATGATCAAATTGCTCAAATTGCATACTTGAATTATCAGATGATGGATCTAAAAAAGGACACAGTTCCAGCACTGCTAGCTTATGAAGGAATTCAATATACTAATACGGCAGCTCATGTTTTAACTGATGATGATTATGAATATACAAAACAACATTTACGCATCTTATCTGGATTTTATGGTATTTTAAGACCGTTCGATGGTGTTGTGCCATATCGTTTAGAATTAAATAATAAAGTAAAGACAGAAAAATTTAAAAGTTTATATGAGTTTTGGAACAGTCGAATTTATGATGAATTGACAAAAGATGATAATCAAATACTAGATCTTGGGGCAAAACAATATACTAAAATCATAAAAAAATATTTAACATCTAGCATAAAATATGTTAAATGCCACTTTAAAGAGGAGAGTGATGAAGGGTATAGGGAAATAGGTGTTTATGTAAAGATGGCAAGAGGACAAATGGTTCGTTATTTAATTGAAAATCGAATTGATTCATTTGAGGCAGTAAAACAATTTAATTATTTAGGTTATCAATATTGTGAAGCATTATCAGATGTGGAAACATATGTATTTATACGGAAAAAGGGGACATGATATGAAAACATTAATTAAAAATGGAATTGTGATTCTTGATGGAATTAAACGGCTTAATAACGGTGCGGTGATGATTGAAGGTGGAAAGATTACAGGTATTTATAAAGATTATGAAGGATTAGAAGCTGATAGTGTTATTGATGTTCAAAATAATTATATTATTCCTGGTCTTTTGGATACCCATACACATGGGGCGATGGGATATGATTTTAATAAGTGTTCATCAAAGCAGGAGTTAGAAATAATCAGTGATAGCTTATTAGATGAGGGAGTTACTGGTTTTAACGCTAGTATTGTTTGTGAAAGCCATCACGACACATTGAATCTTTTACAAATGTATGAAGGAAATACCCCAGATAATTTAATTGGTGTTCATCTTGAAGGACCGTATTTAAATATTAAGAACAAAGGTGTAATGAAAGAAGAACATTTACGTTTAGTAAATTTTGATGAATTTAATCAGTATATTTCAACTTGCAGAAAAGTGAATGCAATGACAATTGCCCCCGAGCTGCCTAATGCTTTAGAATTAATCAATTATGCAAGTAACCATGGCTATGTGATGAATGTGGGGCATTCAAGTGCAAGTGCTAAAGAGGTAAAAAAGGCACAAGCATACGGTGCAAAAGGAATTACTCATCTTTATAACGCAATGTCACAGCATTTGCACCGTGATCCTGGAGTTGTAACTGGTGCAATTTTATCAGATTTAATGTGTGAGCTTATCGTGGATGGCTTTCATATTGATGAAGATGTTATTCGTGCGACATACAAAGCAATTGGAAAAGAGCGAATTATTTTGATTACTGATGCTAATCCCTGTAAGGGATTGCCAGATGGGCAATATCATTTTTCTGGTAAAGATATTGTAATTGTCGGGGGACATGCTACAGTCAAAGAAACTGGTAGAATTGCAGGAAGCACATTAGGGTTAAATGAAGCTTGTGCTAATATGATGCGTTATTGTGACTGTTCAATCGATGATGCCGTACTAATGGCGGCAGTTAATCCAGCTAAATTATATGGATTAAAGCAGGGGAAGATAGAAATTGGTTATCAGGGTGATATTGTTGTCATAGATAAAGAGTTTACAATCTTAGCAGTTATCAATCGGGGAATTATAAAAAGAAATAAGTTTATTTAAATATTTAGTGATTTAACTTGACTTTAAGAAGATATTTGATAGAATATTATTCGCGGCAACGTCTAGGATATACGAGTACTCGACGTATAGCTTGGAGTTAGCTAAGTTAAACAACAGGAGGATAATTAGAATGTTAACTAAAGCAGAAAAAACAGCTATTATGCAAAAATATGCTACTAAAGAAGGAGATACAGGATCTCCAGAAGTACAAATCGCAGTATTAACAGCAGATATCAACAAATTAAATGGACATTTCAAACAACATCCAAAAGATAATCATTCAAATAGAGGATTATTAAAAAAAGTTGGTAGAAGAAGAGATTTATTAAAATATTTAAAAAATAAAGATATTGAAAGATATTCTTCTTTATGTGAAAGTTTAGGTTTAAGAAAATAATTGGGCTCCGTGTCAATAGTGGAGGGGCTTAAGAGATAGCGAAAGCTATCTCTTTTCT
>NZ_JAHOCB010000071.1:0-11496 GCF_019125875.1 Erysipelatoclostridium sp. MSK.23.31
AGAAAAGAGATAGCTTTCGCTATCTCTTAAGCCCCTCCACTATTGACACGGAGCCTTTTTAGAATTTTAAGAATCGTCTAATTGAAACAAAGCTTCCAACCAAACCAACGCCAGCCCCTACAGCAGCAATAACTAGTGAGAAATCGCGGATAAATGGCATTGGTGGTTTTAGTGCTAACATTGCTGACATTAATGCACCATTAGCGTAATCATATACCATTCCATAACCATAAACTAAAACAATAATCGGGATAATTGATCCAATTAGACCAATCAACATTCCTTCAAGCATAAAAGGAATACGGATATACCAGTTACTAGCACCGACCATACGCATAATACTGATTTCAGTTTGACGCGCTGTGATCGTGATTTTAATTGTATTAGCGATCATAAATAATGCAATAATGGCAAGTCCGACAATAAAAATCGATCCTCCAGTTTGAATAGTTTTCAAAGTTTTTACCATATCTTGTGTTGATTGTCCACCATAACTTGTTTTATTGACATTTGGTATTTCTTGAATCTTTTCAGCGATTTTAGCAATATTTGCTGCATCATCAACTTCTACTTCATAAGCCCCACCTAATGGGTTATCTGCTCGGTATGATTCAAATAAAGCAGCACCTTCATCACCTTGAGTTTCAATTAATTTATCTAATTCTTGATCTTTAGTATAATAAGTAATCTTTTTTACTCCAGAAATAGCTTCTATTTGTGGCCCAACTGCTTGTTCAGCAGCTTCGTCTATATATCTATCTAATTTTACATAAATACTAACTCCCTCTTCAATGTTCGAACTAATATCTTGAACATTTAAAGCTAAAACACCAATTACACCAATTAAAACAAGCGTAATCGTAACAGCGAAAATTGATGAAAATGACATTACACCATTACGCCATATATTTTGAACTGCCGTTTTAAAATGTTTAGGCAGATTTTTCACACAACTAATCAACTCGTTCATTAAATATCGTAACCTCCTAAACTAGTGTCCGCATTAACACATCCATTTTCAATCAAAATAGTTCTCTTTTTATGTTCTTGAACAATTTTACTGTCATGAGTAACTACTAGAATAGTAGTATTCTGTTGTTCATTAATTCTCTCTAAAAGATTAATAATTTCTTCAGATGTTTCTGGATCTAAGTTTCCTGTTGGCTCATCAGCAATTAGCACTTTTGGTTTGTTGACAATTGCACGAGCAATTGCTACACGCTGCTGTTGACCACCTGAAAGTTCATGTGGAAAAGCATTGACTTTATCCTCAAGTCCTACTAACTCTAAAGTGGCTCTAACGCGACGACGGATTTCTACACGTGGAGTATCAATTACTTCTAACGCGAACGCAACATTTTCGAAAACTGTCTTTTTTGGTAGAAGTCTAAAATTTTGAAATACAACCCCGATATTACGACGAAAATAAGGAACTTTTCGATTTTTAATTTTTGATACATCGCGCCCTACAACCTCTACTTTCCCTGAAGTTGCTTTTTCTTCGCGATATAAAAGCTTTATAAATGTTGATTTACCAGCACCAGTAGTACCAATAACATAAACAAATTCACCTGGTTCAATCGTAAGATTCATATCATTTAAAGCTCTTACACCAGTTTTATAGATTTTCGTTACATTTGTAAGTTTTATCATATTTATTGCCGTATTCGACTAACCCCTTTCTATTATTATATTTATATATATTCAATTTTATTATATTCAATTTTCCTAGAGTCCGATTTTACTCCACGCATATTATAGCATACTTTATCGAATAAAGGCACAAATACTATTATTATATCGCAATTTTATGATACAATAAATTAAAGAGGTGACAGTATGAAAAAAGTGTGCCCAGTTTGTCAAACCACGCTTAAAACTAACTGCTTTATTAAGGATAATGGCATTTCTACACTTAGCTATTTAGAACTTATTATTAAAGATGATGATTTCAAAAAAACTAATTATGAATTGAAAAGCTGCTATTGTCCTAACTGCGGTCATGTTGAATTTTTTGTTGATTTAAATAATCCTGAAAAAAATAAAAATGATTGATCACAAAAAGTACAACAAAAAAAGAAATCTTATGATTTCTTTTTTTATAAATCAATTGGTGGCAACGTGAAACCACGCCCCCTTACACTATGAGTAGCATTACTAATAATAAATGCAGTTGGATCAATCGCTAAAATCATGTCATTTAATAAATGCAGCTCACGTTTCGACACAACAGCCATTACCGCATATTGATTTTTTTGATGATATCCAGTTGTAACATTTAATAATGTACAGCCACGATTAATATCCTCAAAAACAATTTTTCGGATTTCCTGCCATTTAGGAGAAATAACAGTTACTTGTACTTTAGTTTCCCCCAACATCATAACTTGATCCATCACAATCGTTGTAATAATCACTACTGTAATTCCATATAAAACCTGTTCAATTGTAATTGGACAAAAAATCACCTGAAAAAGCAAAATTGCACAGTCAAATATATTAATCAGCCAGGCAACTGAAAAGCCGGTTTTTTTATTAACAATCAATGGAGGAATGTCCATTCCCCCAGTACTGGCTCCAACTCTTAAAACTAGTCCTAACCCTAAGCCAATACATAATCCGGCATATAGAGTTGATAATAAAGCATCACTAGTAATCGTTGATAAAGCAGGTACGCGTTCTAAAATTGCTAAAAAAGTTGGATATAAAAATGTACTTAACAAGGTTCCAGCTGCAAACTTTTTACCAAAGTAAAAATAACCAACAACAAACATTACAATATTTATTGCATACACAGTATAGGAAATATTTATTCCTGTCAATGATTTGACAGCAATCCCGATACCTGAAGCACCACCTGTAATCAACCCAACCGGGGTAATAAAAGCACAGATTCCTAACGCTAAAATAAAATTACCGACAATAATAATCAGTGTTTCATAAATATGCTTCTTCACGATGTCGTCCTCCTTACAATGCTGATTTTAAATAGGCATATATAAATCCATCAAGATCCCCATCTAAAACAGCTTTGGGATTATTAGATTCATATCCACTACGATTATCTTTCACTAGCGAATACGGATGAAGTACATATGATCTAATTTGTGAACCCCATGCTATTTCTTTTTGCTCTCCTTTTAATTCTTTTAATTCACTAGCTTGTTTTTCCAGCATCAACTGATATAACTTGCTTTTTAACATTACCATTGCTTGTTCACGGTTTTGAATTTGACTTCGCTGGCTTTGACAGGTTACAACAATATTAGTAGGTAAATGTGTAATTCGAACTGCTGAATCAGTTTTGTTGATGTGTTGACCACCGGCTCCACTAGCTCGATAAGTATCTATTTTCAAGTCAGTACTTTGAATCTCAATTTCAATCTCGTTATTAAATTCGGGCATTACATCAACCGATGCGAACGAAGTATGACGGCGTTTTGCTGAATCAAAAGGTGATAAGCGCACTAAACGATGAACTCCCTTTTCTGCCTTTAAATGTCCATATACATTATCCCCTTTTATTAACATTGTAACCGATTTTATTCCTGCCACATCACCATCTAAATAATCTAAAACCTCGACTTTCCAGCCTTTATTAGCAGCATAACGTTGATACATCCTAAATAACATTTCTGCCCAGTCTTGACTCTCTGTTCCACCTGCTCCAGGATGAATTTCAACGATTGCGTTTAAATCGTCATGTTCACCAGACAATAACATCATTGTCTCAAATTTTGATAATTCTTTTTCAAAAACAGTATAATCACTTTCAAGAATTTCCTTAAATTCTTGATCCTCAGTATTCTTTACAAGCTCATATGTTTCATCTAAACTAGTTAATGTCGTTTCTAATAAATCATATTGATCAGTTGTTTTTTTCATCTTATTTAACTTATCATAAGTCACTTTAGCTTTATTAGCATCATCCCAAAATCCCTCTTGTAGTGTGATTACGGTGAGCCCCTCAATCTCTCGACGATATGCTTCAATATCAATTGATTGATAAAACTCCGTCATTAATAAATGGGCTTTAGTAAGCCCATTTTTAATTTCGTATAATTCCATTACTTAAATGTAAGTTCCATCTTTAGATGAGGGATAGTTTGTTCTACTTCACTACCAGGACGGATTCCCATATGGACAATATTACGAGAAATTGCATCTGCAATACTTGATGTCATTTGTTCAAACATGTAGAAAGCTTCTTCTGTATATTCAGCTAAAGGATCTTTTTGCGCATAAGCTCTTAAATAAATACCATTACGTAATTTAGTCATAGCATCAATATGATTGATCCAAGTATAGTCAATCACTCCTAAAAGAATACTTCTTTCATATTGTAATTTCTTTTCTGGCTCTAACTCTTTATTAAAACGACTAATATACTGATTGAAAACTAAATCCGTTAATGTTTCAATTAATTTTTGTGGATCTTTTTGTAATGCTTCACAGTTACTAGCTTCTACTTCAACTAATAACATATAGTTTTTAGCAACAAAATCAACAACTCCAGCAACATCTACAATATCATCTTTTCCATCATGTTTTGTAAATTGGCGGACAGTCATTTCTATTGCTTGATTAAACATTCCTTTAACGATAGCATCCAAATTTTCTTCAGACATAATATCATCACGCTCTTTATACATGATTTCACGTTGTTGACGCATTACATCATCATACTCAAGAATATGTTTACGAGAATCGAAGTTTTGACCTTCAACACGTTTTTGAGCACCTTCAATTGCTTTAGTAACCATTTTATTTTCAATTGCTTGATCATCTTCTAAATAATCTGTAAATGATTTTAATCTTTCTCCAGCGAAACGTTCCATTAAATCATCTTCAAATGATACATAGAAAACCGAATAACCAGGATCTCCTTGACGACCAGAACGTCCTCGCAACTGATTATCAATACGGCGAGATTCATGGCGTTCTGAACCAATTACTGCTAAACCGCCAATTTCAGCAACACCTTCACCTAATTTAATATCGGTACCGCGACCAGCCATGTTGGTGGCGATCGTTACCGCTCCACGTTGTCCAGCTTTTTCAATAATTTCAGCTTCTTTAGCATGATTTTTAGCGTTCAAAACGTTATGTCTTATTTTACGACGATCTAACATTTTTGATAATACTTCAGATGTTTCAACAGAAACAGTCCCAATCAAAATCGGTTGACCATATGAATTACGAGCTTCTACTTCTTCACATAAAGCTTTGAATTTATTAGCTCTAGTAGAATAAATCTTATCATTGCGATCATCACGAATAACTGGACGGTTAGTTGGAATCTCAATAACACGCATATTATAAATCAATCTAAATTCTTCTTCTTCAGTTTTAGCTGTTCCTGTCATCCCTGCTAATTTATTAAATAATCTAAAGAAATTTTGATAAGTAATTGTTGCTCTAGTTTCTGTTTCTTCTTTAATTGGAACACCTTCTTTAGCTTCGATTGCTTGATGTAATCCATCAGAATAAGCACGACCAGGCATAACACGACCTGTAAATTGGTCAATAATCATAATTTTTGCATTACGAATATCACGAGTACCATCTTCTGTAGCAACCATATATTCAACATCGCGAGTCATTGTATAGTTAGCTTTCAAAGCTTGATTAATATGATGCACTAATGCAGTATGTTGTGGGTCATATAGGTTATCCAACTTAAAACCTTTTTCAGCTTTAGCAATTCCATCAGGTGTTAAAGCAACCGTCTTACTTTCGATATCAACTTCATAATCTTTATCTTGTTTCAAAGATTTAACAAAACGGTCAGCTTGTAAATATAACGCTGCTGTATTTTTACGACCACCAGAAATAATTAATGGTGTTCTTGATTCATCGATTAAAATTGAATCGACCTCATCGACAAGGGCATAATTTAACCCTTTTACTAATACTTTATCCTCTAAACGAGTTACCATGTTATCTCTTAAATAATCAAATCCTAATTCGGCATTGGTTGTATACGTAACATCACACCCATGAGCTTCTTGTTTTTGTTCAGGTGTTAGCTCCCGTTTATTCAATCCAACTGTTAATCCCAAAAAGTTAAATACTTTGCCATTATTTACAGCATCACGTCCTGCTAAGTAATCATTAACAGTAACAACGTGAACACCATTACCAGTTAAAGCATTTAAATATACTGGAAAAATCGAAGTTAATGTTTTACCTTCACCAGTCTTCATCTCTGCAATATCACCTTCATGTAATGTGATACCACCCATCAACTGTACTTTGAAAGCTTTTAGGCCTAATTGACGATAAGCAGCTTCACGAACTGTAGCATAGGCATCAATAATTATGTCATCAAGCGTTTTACCATTAGCTAGAGCCTCTTTGAAAATACTAGTTTGACCCGCTAATTCTTCATCACTCATCGCTGCATATTTTGATTCTAAAGCAATTACTTCGTCAGCCATTTTATCTAATTTTTTTAATTGTTTTCGTTCATCGTCAAAAACACCTTTAATTCTCCCAATAAAGCTTTTTTTTGTTGAATGTGGTGTTGTATTAAATGGAATTACTTCACCATTATAGATTCCTTGGAAATCTTCAACCTTTATATCTTCACCGGTTTGATCTTGCAAATCAACGATATTTGTTACTGCTTCAGGATTTAATCCCTCTTTTTCATTTTTCTTTTTTAACTCTTTTCTTATTTGCTCTTTTCTACTAGCCATGAAATACGCTCCTCTTTAATAGGTTTAGTCTACCGTATTATAACATTTAAATATATTATTTTAAAGTCCAAATTAAAAGACAAGGTTTTATCCCTTGTCTTAGATTTTAACAACATGTTTTGCTTGCATCCCACGGTCACTTTGATAAAGCTCAAATTCTACTAGTTCACCTTCATTTAAAGTCTTATACCCATCTTGAGTTATTTGACTATAATGAACAAATACATCTTTGCCTTCACCACGATCAATGAATCCAAAACCTTTTTCTGCGTTAAACCATTTCACTTTTCCTTGCATCTCATTCACCCCTTTAATAATATGGTCAATGTTAGTATATTATTATTGTTTTCAAAGATGAATTCATTTCACTCGACAAAGTTTGCCAATATAAGAATTTTGTTCTATTTTGATAGAACTGTTGTCGCGTCAAGTATAAATTCGGTAATCAAAGTCGATATATGCTCTATTTTCATTTAAAAAAAATAAAACTTTCTTGAAACAAATTTAGCATCAAGTTGAGACCCTTTTATTAGCATCTTGAGTTACAATATAAGTGGGTGATATAAGATGATTTGTCCACGATGTAAGAATCAAGATTCACAATATTTTTATACTTTCAAAAATATTACTTATTGCCGTAAGTGCGTTAAGATCGGTTCAACTTGTTTTTCTCCTTCACAGTTACCTTCTATTATTAAGACAGTTGATTATCAGCTCGACTACGAATTAACACCATTACAAAATAATATTTCCAGACAATTACTTCAACGTTATCAACAGCATCTCAACACTTCCCTTAAAGCGGTTTGTGGTGCCGGTAAAACAGAAATAACTTATGAGGTCATTAAATATGCACTAAACCAGGGGCAGCGAGTCTGCTTTACTACACCGCGAAAAGAACTAGTAATTGAATTAGCAAAGCGATTGCAAAGTCAATTCAAAAATATTTCAATAACCACTGTTTATGGCGGTCATAGTGAATTGGTAGATGGGCAATTTATTATTTGTACTACTCATCAGTTATATCGCTATCCCCAATATTTTGACTTATTAATTTTAGACGAATTGGATGCTTTCCCTTACGTAAATAACGAAGTCTTAATTGGTCTACTCCAAAACAGCATTAAAGGCAACTATATTTATATGTCTGCAACTCTAACCAATCAACCAGATTTATTAATGACCAAACGATATCATGGTTATCTTCTAGATGTTCCCAAGTGCTATCTAACTTCATCTTTGGTAATGTATCTTTGGGCAATTAAAAAAATTAGAGATTTTGTCAGAAAGAAAAAACCCGTACTTGTTTATGTTCCCACCATACAATTAACAAATACAGTTGCCCGCATCTTTAAACTGTTTAAACTTAAAAGTCATGCTATCAGCTCTAACACTAAAGATATTCAAAAATTTATAGAACGTCTTAGACATCATCAATTAGATGTTTTAGTTACAACGACTATTTTAGAGCGCGGCATCACCATCGATAATGTTCAAGTAATTATTTTATACGGCAATAATCGGATATATACAACTGCTACATTGATTCAAATATGTGGACGAGTAGGTCGTAAAACAGCACATCCCAGTGGAAGTATTAGTATTTTTACTCCATACAAGACCAGGGCAATTAAAGAGTGTCTCAAAACAATCAAGCAGGACAATGCTTAATCTGTTTTAATGATCTCAATAAATCACCTAGCTTATATCATCTTTATTATCATGCTACACTATGTTTTCATTGTCTTAACCAATTTTCAATCTATAATCGAACTCATGACTATCATGGTTACAAACTTACGATTTTATATTACTATAACGATTTCTTTAAACAATTGTTATTTCAATATAAAGGACAAGGTGATTATGCTTTAAAAGATGCTTTTTTGAATGCATATCCTCATTTTAAAACCAAATATCGGCGTCATCTCATCGCGCTTGTTCCCAGCAGCCAACAAGACGATCTAAGACGAGGTTTTAACCCAAATGAAATGATTGTAAGAAGTTTTAGTAATCATATTTTTACTGGTTTATACAAAAATTCCGCCTATAAACAGACCAGCCAAACTGATCGCAGTCAAGTAAGTCAGATTATCAAGATTAAAGATGGTCAGCGGTTATATAATCAAAATGTGATAATTTTTGATGATGTTATTACCTCAGGCAATACTATTATGACTTGTGCAAAAGTTATCAGTTCCTATCAGCCCAAAACAATTAGTATAATCGTTATGGCAAGTAATCAATTAGATAAATTATTTAAATAAATATTACACACTAAAACTTGTGTTTTACCACTAATAATATCGTTTTAAATAACCATTAAATATAGTGTAACGTAAATACTTTTCTACTTAAAGGGCAAGAATTTAATTTCTTGCCCTTTTATTCCTTATTTTTTAATCATATTTATCTTTAAGCAAAAAAAGTGGCTGCCCACTTATTTTTCTTCTAATGCCTTTTTATAATTATCCAAATCCAACTTAATCTTCTTTAACGTATTAAAGACCCAGTCAACTCGATCGTCAGGAATTGCTGATTTGTATAAATCTGCCAATTCATGATGGAACTGTTCATGAATAGCCAATGCTTCATGTCCCTTATCCGTTAACTTTAGATAATAAACTCGTTGGTCTTTACTTGATCTCTCTTTAACTAAAAAACCTTTTTCAACTATTTTCTTTACTGCTGTTGTCAATGTTCCCATCGTTACACTTAATGACTTAGCCACATTAGTCATTGAAGGAAATTCTACCTTATCCACTGCATCAAGGACATGAGTTTCACTCATCGATAATTCCTTAAATTTGCTCTTCTTGAGGTACAATTCTTGTATAACCATTGCTTCATTAAAAACATCAACTACTGTCTCGATTGCATCTGAGCGTTTGTCCATTCCTATCACCTCCTTAATTGTACAATATTTTGTCAATAATTGAAACATTTATTGTTTCTGCTTCAAAACAACCTTTGAATTTTACTACTAATCGTTCTATAATGTCCTAGGAATGGGGAGTAGATATGAAAAATAGATTAATTAAAACATTAAATATCAAAAGATTTAAATTAGTATTATTACTAGAAGGTTTGCTGGTCGGAATATTAGCGGGATTAGTAATTGTTGGATATCGAATTTGTTTAACTAATGGAGCTCTTTGGTTACAGCGAATTTTAGCCTATTGTAAACAATCAATATTCACAATAATTATCTGGTTTGTTATCCTATTTGTGATAGCACTAGTTGTCACAAAATTACTCGATTGGGAATCATTAATTTCTGGAAGCGGGATTCCACAGCTTGAAGGAGAATTGGCAGGTAAGATTGATGCCAAATGGTGGCGAGTTTTGATTGCTAAATTTTTTGGTGGTTTCTTAGCTAATTTTTCTGGTTTAGCCCTTGGTCGTGAAGGTCCTTCAATTCAATTAGGGGCAATGGTTGGTAAAGGAATTGGTAAAGTTTTAAAACGTGGTAAGACTGAGGAACGCTATTTACTTACTTGTGGTGCCAGTGCCGGATTAGCAGCTGCTTTTCATGCCCCGCTGGCAGGAGTAATGTTTGCCCTTGAAGAAGTACATAAACATTTTTCTGCCCCACTATTGATTTCAGTGATGACCTCATCAATTGCCGCCGATTATCTTATGAGTTCTATTTTAGGAATGGCTCCTGTATTTTCTTTCAATATTCATGGAACTCTGCCTACCCAATACTATTGGATGGTTATTATTTTAGGAATCATTTTAGGGCTGCTTGGCGCTTTTTATAATAAAGCCTTACTATTTGTTCAAAGCCTCTATAATCACTCAAAGCATTTAAATAACTATACTAAATTATTAATACCTTTTATTTTGGCAGGAATTTTAGGATTCACTGTTCCTCAGCTATTAGGTAGTGGCGATACTTTGGTCGACTTATTAATCGAAGGAAAATTAACAATGTCCTTAATTCTTCTTTTGCTGGCAGGGAAATTCTTATTTGCAATTACCTGCTTTGGCTCAGGAGCTCCAGGTGGAATTTTCTTCCCACTATTAGTAATTGGCTGTTTGATTGGTGGTGCTTTTGCTAATATCTCCGTCGATTACTTAGGTTTAGATCCTATTTATATTAATAATTTTATTCTACTGGCTATGGCTGGTTATTTTACTGCAATTGTAAGGGCTCCAGTGACAGGAATTATTCTGATTTTTGAAATGACAGGTTCTTTAAATCACCTCTTATCAATTGCTATTGTTACTATCGTTGCTTATGTTGTTGCCGATTTATTAAAATCTAAACCAATTTACGAAAGTTTGTTAGAAAATTTATTAAAGAAAAGAAGTCTTCCAACTCCACAGGGAGTTGGAGAAAAAGTATTATTAGATTTTATGATTTTACATAATTCTCCATTGGATAATCATTTAGTTAAAGAAATTCAATGGCCTAATCACTGCTTGATTGTTTCACTTAGACGTGATGGACAAGAATTCATTCCCCATGGTGACACTTATTTAAAAGCCAGTGATAGTATTATTGTCATGTGTGATAAAATAGATGAAAGCTATATTTATGATACTCTTTCAGCTCTAACAACTGAACAAATTTAATTAATAAAAGATAGTTATAAAATAAAGCGTGAAATCTAAATTAAATGATTTCACGCTAATTTACTATCTCTATTTTTTATTGTCCCAATAATATGACGTGCTACGATGATTCCGTTTGCTCCTGCCTGAGCCAGCCCTCTTGTTAATCCGGCTCCATCACCTGCTACATACAGATCATCTATTTCACATTCAAACCCTTCTCTTACCTTTGGCC
>NZ_JAHOCB010000072.1:0-10929 GCF_019125875.1 Erysipelatoclostridium sp. MSK.23.31
GCTGACCCTCTGCTTGTAAGGCAGATGCTCTCCCAACTGAGCTAAACCTCCAGTGTCTCGTTGACTGCCATATAAATATAACAATTATCAAACAAAAGGTCAACACTTTTTTGCAATTTTTTTAATTTTTTCTGTTAAAACTCATTTTATAATGAGCATTTATTAAATAGATAAAATATCCTCATATAACTATTCATATTGGAAACAACTTGAAATCTAATCACTCCATAAATTTTAGAGATAGGTAAAATAAAAATTTATAACTATATTTGACTTAACTGTTTTTTGATAAAATCCTAGACTGAACAGATTAATAAAAATACTCAGCATGATAATACTAAATATGTTAAAAATGAAAAAGTAATCTAATCATTTACTTGCTTAGCTATTTTTCAATAATCAATACTCCTTTTAATTGAATATCTTGCCAAAAATAAGTCTTTAATTAAAAGTTTTAGGAAAAACTGCGCACGTGTATGCATTGAAAGCTCTAAACAAAATAAACAATTCATTATAACACTAAAAGAAATTTACAAACCAACATATGTAAGCGCTCTTTTTTATTATTATATTACAATAATTTTTTCTGTCATTATGATAAAATAAAAGAAAGAAGTTCATTTATAGAAAGGTGGTATTTTATGAGAACTTATCATGCGAACGAAATCGGAAATGTTGCTGTCTTGGGGCACTCTGGATGCGGTAAAACAAGCATCGTTGAAGCAATGGCATATCGCAGCGGCATCATTAATCGAACCGGAAGTATTAGCGAAGGCAATACTTTAAGCGACTATAGTGAAGAAGAAATAAAACGTCAGTCATCTGTCAATTTAGCTGTTATTCCTGTTGAATGGAATAACTGTAAAATCAATTTAGTTGATGTTCCAGGAATTTTTGACTTTGTTGGTGAATGCGAAGCAGCTCTAAGTGTTTGTGAATCAGCTTTGATCGTCGTTCCTTCTTCAGCGGGAATCAGTGCCGGTACAAAACAAGCGATGTTTAGAGCTAAAGATAAAGCCAAAATCATCTATATTAACGGATTAGATAACCCTAGCAGTGACTATGCAACTAAACTGCAACAATTAAAGGATACGTATGGCAAAGCCATTGCTCCCATCCAAGTACCAATCATGGATAATAATAAAATGGTCGGTTATGTTAATGTAGCTAAAATGGAGGGACGAATTTTTGATGGAGAGCAAACCAAGGCAACTGATATTCCTATTGAATTGATGGAACAAGTTCGGCCAATTAAAGAAATGATTGACGAAGCCGTTGCTAATACCAGTGATGAACTATTAGAAAAGTATATTAATGAAGAACCATTTACGAAAGAAGAAATTTCCTGGGCACTTCGTAAAGGGGTAATGGAGCGCACTCTTATTCCCGTTTTATGCGGAACTGATCAAATTGGTATTCAAATTATTTTAAATTCAATCGTTGCATTCTTTAGCGCTGCTGGTGACATGACAAATTCATTAATCGTAAAAAATATCGACACTGATGAAGAAGAAATCATCGGTTATGACGAAAGTCTTCCTGCAAGTATTTTTATCTTTAAAACAATTGCAGATCCTTTCATCGGCCGAACTACATTGTTTAAGGTCGTTACCGGAACCCTTTATAGCGGTAGTTCATTATATAATGTAAAAGAAAAAGAAATCGAACGAATCGCTAAACTATATCAACCTAGGGGGAAAGATTTAATCGAGGTCGATTGTCTTCATGCTGGTGATATTGGCGCAGTTACAAAACTTAGTTATTCAAAAACTAATGATACATTGTGCATTGCTGGTTATCAAATTATTGTTCCAGAGATTGAATTTTCAACTCCATATTACGGTAAAGCAATCGTTCCCTTAGGTAAAAGTAATGAGGAAAAAATTGCAAATGCAATTAATAAACTCTTAGAAGAAGACCCTACTTTAAAATTCGAAAGTAATCCTGAAACAAAACAACAATGCATCTATGGAATTGGAGACATTCATTTAGATATGATGTTAAATAAATTAAAAAGCAAATTTAAAGTCGAAGCGACTTTAGAAAATATCAAGATTCCATATCGAGAAACAATTAAAAAGAGCATTACCCAAAGAACCAGATTCAAAAAACAATCAGGTGGTCATGGCCAATTCGGCGAAGTCGAAATTACTTTCGAGCCTACCTACGATTACAGTCAATCATATCTTTTTGAAGAAAAAGTATTTGGCGGTGCAGTTCCTAAATCTTATTTTCCTGCAGTTGAGAAGGGATTAATAGAAAGCGTTAAAAGTGGTGTTTTAGCCGGTTACCCTGTTTTAGGCATTAAAGCTACTCTGATTGATGGTGCCTATCATAACGTTGATTCATCGGAAATGGCCTTTAAAACTGCAACTGCAATGTGCTTTAAAGAAGCTATCCCAAAAGCAAGTCCCGCCTTATTAGAGCCATATATGAAAATGAAGGTGGTCGTTGATGAACAATACACTGGTGACATCATGAGTAACTTTAATACTAAACGTGCTCGGGTAATTGGCAGTGATGTTTTAAATGACGGTCTAATCAAAATCGTTGCAGAAGCACCAATGAGTGAAGTGATGAATTATGCCGTTGATCTACGTTCAATCACACAAGGTCAAGGTGTCTTTGAAATGGAATTTTTAGATTATGAATTTGCTAGCGATAACATAGTTAAAGCAGTTCTCAATAAATAAAATGTCGAGCATATCTTCAATGATATGCTCGATTATTTTATCTAATCCCTTTTATTAAAAAGTTAAAAATGGTATTATTAAAACATATTAGGAGGTATAGTGATGAACGTACTTGTTTGCGGTGGAACCGGATATATCGGGAGCCACATTTGTGTAGAATTATTAAATGCTGGTTATGAAGTTACTGTGATTGATGACTTCTCTAATTCAAGACCTGAAGTATTGGGGTATATTAAACAAATCACTGGTAAAGAAGTAAAATTTTATGAATTTAATATTTTAGATGAGGAAAAAACTGAAGCTGTCTTTAAGGAAAATAAACTTGATGCCGTAATTCATTGTGCAGCATTTAAAGCTGTCGGAGAATCTGTTGAAAAACCAATTGAATATTATACTAATAACTTAACAACAACTTTGATCGTTAGTAAAATGATGAAAAAATATCATGTTAATCAAATTGTTTTTTCATCTAGTGCTACAGTTTATGGTGACCCAGAAACCGTTCCAATTACTGAAGATTGTAAGTTAGGTGAAACAACTAACCCATACGGTACTAGCAAAGCAATGATGGAAAGAATTTTAACTGACGTTCAACATGCATGCCCAGAAATGTCAGTAACATTGTTACGTTACTTTAATCCAATCGGAGCCCATGAATCTGGATTGATTGGTGAAGATCCTAAAGGGATTCCTAACAATTTAATGCCATATATCATGAAAGTTGCAACTGGTGAATTAGAATGCTTAGGTGTATTTGGTGATGATTATGATACACATGACGGAACTGGCGTTCGTGATTATATTCATGTTGTTGACTTAGCTAAAGGGCATGTAAAAGCAATTGAACATTATGCTAATCCTGGAGTCCATATTTGTAATCTTGGTACGGGTACAGGATATAGTGTTCTTGATTTAGTTAAAGCTTTCGAAAGAGTCAATAATGTAAAAGTTAAATACGTTATTAAAGATCGTCGTCCTGGGGATATCGCTACTTGTTATGCTAATCCTGCTCGCGCCAAGGAAGAGCTTGATTGGGTAGCTACCAAAGGAATTGACGAGATGTGTCGCGACACTTGGAATTATGCTTTAAAACATAAATAAGTTTAACTATGGGATATGTCACATCATATCCCTTTATTATATATTGTTTTTAGCTGAAATATTTGTTATTATATAAAGGTATATTATGGAGGCTAATCATGGAAAAAGTAAAGAAATTGTGGAAAGAAATTAGCATCTTTGGAATCGTATTAGTAGTGTTCATTGGATTATTTGTATATCGGAAAATAACCCATGTTGAATACACAACGATTACTCAAAGTGCATTAGTAGAAAAAGTTAAAGATAAGGATAGTTTTGTCGTAGTTATCGGAAATAATAGTGATAATACAACATTATCATATCAACAAACCATGACCACATTTGTAGAAAAAAATCGTAGTAAATCTCTATACTATGTAGACGTTTCTGGTGACAGTGATTATACTACTTGGCTAGAAGAAAAACTCGATATCACTGATGGTACGGTACCACAAACATTAGTATATGAAAAAGGAAAAGTCAAAACAGCTAAGACTGGTGCTTTATCATATTACCGATTAAGTCAATTGTACAAATAAAAAACAGCATAATGATGTATCTATTATAGTCAGTCTCTCGCTAACATTTAGATTTTACATCATTGTACTGTTTTTTTATTTTATATATAAACGGTCAACTCGTTTAGTAATCAAACAAATTATTTCATAAGGAATCGTTTCAAGTTCTCTTGCCATGCTCGCTAAACTTATATGCGCTCCAAAAATCTCTACCTTATCCCCTTCTTTAATCGTTTCATCTACCCGAACCATTATTTGATCCATGCAAACACGACCAACAATTTCAAAATATTTACCATTAATATAAACGTTCCGCCCCTGATTTTTACGAATCAATCCATCAGCATAGCCAATTGGGATCGTTGCTAAATATTCATCTTCATCAGCAGTATAAGTCAAGCCGTAACCAACTCGGTCACCAGCTTTAATTTTTTTAATCAGAGCAACTTTAGAATATAAAGACATTACCTGTTTAAATTCCTTTGTTTCATTACCAGCTGGATCGATCCCATACATAATAATTCCAATTCTCCCTAAATTAGAACGATCATCATGATGATAAGCCATTGCCGCACTATTACAACAATGAATATATTTAAATTTATGATCAGCTACTAAATCATAAAAAAGTTCTCTTTGCTGGTCAAAAGCTGCCTGTTCACCATCAGCTGTTGCATAATGCGTAAAAATTCCTTCTAAGATAAACTTATTGTAATCAATAGTATTTAACATCTCATCCAACTGTGCTTTGCTAGTTAAGCCAATACGATGCATTCCCGTATCTAATTTAATATGGATTTTCAACGGCTGTTGATCTATCAATGTTTCTAGATGATGCATGTAATCCAAGGAGATCATTGTTAAAGAAATATCATATTTAATTGCTAAATCAATTTCTTCCTTAGAAGTTGGAACAGCTCCTAAAATTAAAATTCCTTTAGTAATACCTAATTCACGTAACTCAATTGCTTCCGGTAAGGTTGCTACTGCAAACATCTCAAGATATTCAATATCTTTAATATATGTGGCCACTTCTCGATATCCATGACCATAAGCATCCGCTTTAATTACCGCCATTAACGGACGTTTAAATTTTTTATATGTTGTTTCAATATTTTCTTTTAAATATTTTAAATTAATTTCTGCATATGTATCACGATGTAAACTCATATGACACCTCCATCTTGTCTAAGTATAATCCAATCTAATTGATAATTCAAATATTTTCATAATTATGTATTAGAGGCATTTTGCCTCTATTTTAAACTCGATGTCTGCATACTACTGATTACATTGACCATTTCATCTTTATTTAAATCTTGAGAATACAATTTGCATAAAACACCTGATTTCATCATCATTAATTGACCATCATTATAAAATGCCACACCATCAACAAGATCAATTACTTCACCACTTACCGTTTCAACTGCAACTTCTTCACTAGCAGTTACCGGTGTTTCAATTACTGTAAAATTCTTATCTCCAGTGAATTTTAAAATATGGTTAGTTGTCCCATCAATCGTTGAAACTTTTTCACTATCTAAAGTGCTTCCCATTAAGGCAACTGGATATAATGGTAACTCACTAGAAACATTAGAATACTCATTAGTACTCTTTTCTAAAACCTTCTTCTCATTAAAATTATCTTTTCCCAATTTAACATCTGTCTTAAAATCAGTAAAATCAGCGGTAATTATTTCAGCTTCATCTTTATCTAAAACGGTTACTTGCTTTGGCGCTAATGATTTATCAAAAATAATTTCTTGAGCTACCACCCGTGAATCATTTGGATAAGTCACTTCACATTTAACTTGATAACCTGTTTTTATTTTTTCCACTTCGCCTTTTTCTAATAATTCAATTAGAGATTGATAGATGTATGGTTTTGGGGAATTATTCGGCCACTCACTTTGAAATTTAAAGATTTGATTTAAAGTTGGTGTTAAAACAAAAACACCATCAGGGTTCTTAACAATGATTTGTGATTGATTCAATGATTTATCATATAATTCTACTTTATAATATTCATTCTTTTTTTCTTTTAAATAACTAACATTGACTAGATAACTTTTAAGTTCATCATTTTCAACCATTTCCATATTACAAGTAAGTGCATATTTATCATAAGCCTTAACCTTTTCAATCACCTTATCTAAAGAACTATCTTTCATTTTAAAGAAAGTTAACGCTGCGATTACTATCACAACTGCCGCGGCAATACCAATATATATTTTTTTCAAATTTACACCCCCAATAATAAATATGTTTAAAAATAAATATTATGTATAAAGATATTTCTAATGGATACACTTTAATAAGGAGGATGAAGATAATGAATATATTACAAAAAATTTCATTAGTATTAACAATTATCGGAGCGATAAACTGGGGCTTAATCGGTTTATTCAATTTCAACCTAGTTGATTCTCTATTTGGTGTTGATAGCTTTTTATCAATGTTAATATATATTTTAGTTGGTATTGCCGGTATTATTAATATTATGCTACTATTTACTGATTTAGATACAAAATAAAAGAGTAGTAATCTACTCTTCAATTATGAATGGAGTCATTTCTCCATTTTTTTTATTTATTCTAATTCTATTTTTAACCATTTTTAACATTGGAATATCGTGCATTGAATCAGAATAAGCATATGAATTTTCATAGTCTATCTCAACCCCTAATTTCGCTATAACCGCAGTTAACCGTGTTACCTTTTCTTCGTTTTTACAATTATTACCAATCATTCGACTTGTATATTTGCCTCCGATTACCTCTGTTTTCGTTCCTAATATCCCATCTACCGGCAGATCACAAAATCTTAAGTAACCTTCAATCGATGCTGAACAGATATAAACAAGATAACCGTCATTTTTTTTATCTTTTAATTCTGCAACTACATTAGGATAATATTTAGGAATAAGACATGTTTGATAAAAATCATTAAGCTCTTCATCACTTAAATTATCCATTGGAAACAACCAGGCACTTTTAGCCGTTTGAAATTTTACTAACCCAATTATCGATAAAGGAAAAGCAACTGCTACCTTTAGCAGTCTAAATACTGCTAAAGGATGTTTTTTTAAATAATATTTTAATAGTGCTCTTCCTGAATCACCATGAATCAAAGTATCATCATAATCAAAAAACGCAAACTTTTGCTTCATTAAGCAATCTCCAAAGCAATTTCCATCATCGCTGTAAATGTCTTTTCTCTTTCCTCAGGGGACGTTTCTTCATTTGACACCAATGAATCAGATACTGTTAACAATGTTAAAGCACGCTTATTTAAATAGGCTGCAGTAGCAAATAAAGCATATGATTCCATTTCTACTCCAAGACAACCCATTGATGCCCATTTTTCAACTGAACCTTGATCAGCATGATAAAAAATATCTGATGCTAAAACATTACCAACATGGTAAACAACGTCTTTTTCTTTAGCTTTATTAACTGCCCGCTCTAATAAAGCATAACTAGAAATAGCACTATAAGTACCCGGTAATTCATATTGATGAGCAAAATTAGAATCCGTACAGCACCCTTGAACAATAATAATATCTCTTAAATGCACATTTTCTTTAAAAGAACCACATGAACCGATCCTTATAATATTTTCTACATCATACTGACTAAATAATTCATAACTATAAATTCCAATCGATGGCATCCCCATTCCCGAACCCATGATTGATACTTCTTTTCCTTTATAAGTTCCCGTATATCCGAACATATTACGAACTGTATTAAACTGTTTTACATTCTCTAAATAAGTTTCTGCTAAAAATTTTGCTCTTAAAGGATCTCCCGGCATCAATACTGTTTTTGCTATTTCTCCTTTGGTCGCTTGATTATGTGGTGTGGCCATATTTATTCCTCCTTTACCTTTCCATCTCTTAAATAATAATACGTATCAATCTCTCCAGGTTCATTTAATTCTTCACCTTTTATTGCTGCTATTAGATTTTCTAAATAATCATCAACATCACTAACTCCTAATTGAGCATAATATCCCTCAAGAACTAAAAAAGGACCAAATCCATAATCATCTTGATTAAAATCAATAATGCTATTGATTACTTCATCATAGGCAGCCTTTACTTCTGTAAGAGTCTCTGTATCATCCATATCATATTCAATAATTTTCATATGATCACCAAACTCTTCTTTTATTAAAGGTAAACCATTTTTTGTGAAGTTCTCACAATTAGGACACCCTTCTAAATAAAAGTACTGTAATGTATATGTTTCTGTATAAACATTCTTTTCCTTTTTTTGACAACCAAATAAACTTACAGTGAGTACCAAGGTTATCATGATTTTAAATATTTTTTTCATATTACACCTCACTCGTTATTATAACCCAAAATTATCTAAATGTATACTAATGCAAAAAGCATCTACTCATTAAGAATAGATACTTTTTTAATTATCTTTAAAATAATAGTATTTTTCGATTTTTTCTGGTGCCATCAATTTCTCACCACTAACTGCTCTAATTAAATTATTTAAAAATTTTTCAATATCATAAACTCCTAATTGAACATAATGATTCTCGAGGACTAAAAACGGCCCAACACCATATTGATCATAATCAAAATCCTGAAGCTGTTCAAGATCATGATCATAAGCTTTTTTAACTTTATCAAACGAAGTTGCATCATCCATATTATATTTAACGATCTTCATATGTTTTCCAAATTCTTTTTCGATTAGAGGAATCCCTTTTTTTGTAAAAAATTCACAATTAGCACAACCTTCAATATAATAATACCGCAAAGTATATGTTTCATGATACTTATCTTGACATCCTAGTAAACTAGTAACAAAGATAACAATCACTAATATCTTTAATATTTTTTTCATTGCTCATTATCATCAAAACTCTTTTTCTGTCATAATTTTACAACTAATCAAATACGATATTATCCCCGCACCAGCAACCATTAAGAGTAAAATCATCAACAACCCGCTTAATCCAATCGTGCTTAATGCATCAATCATCGCAAATACATCAATTCCAAAATTTGAAAGAACTGACACAACTAAATAGCCAATTGCAAAAGCACCACCCATAACTAACAGCATTGCTACATTTCCTTTACTTTGACCAAATTTAAGTTGAACTGGAATTATTATTAAGACCATCATTAATGCCACTAACAAGATCATTGCCGCAGTTAAAAACCACTCCAAAATAATAACCTCAGTTCCTTGAATAAAAACAACCACTATCGATAAAATTGTAGCTGCCAGCCATGCCCCGGTCGCCAAAGTAGCTGCAAATAAATATTTTTCTTTGACATATCCAGTTCTTGTCACTGGTAAAGTAAAGAGAAACGCATTGCCATTATTAAATTCATCATAACTAATACTGCTTATAACGAACATTGCGGCAATAAAAGTAGCATAACTAATTACAAAAAATATATTTGTCTGGGTAACCGCAAAAAATATTGCCATTGCTGCAATTACGATAAAAAACATCTTTTGATTCATCATTAATTTAAAATCTTTAATATATAGGCCTTTCATTATTTTTCACCCCTAATCATTAATGTCATTACCTCATCAATACTACTTTTTTCAATAACCACGTCAGGATAATTTTCTAAATAAAATTGTTTCTGATTAGTTAAACAGCGGTATCCAAAACTTTCTCTCTTTTGACAAAGCAAATATTGTTTATCTAATTCATAAAACTGTTCCTCATCAACTTTCAAAATCGCATAGTCACTTAATAATACATCTGTTTCTTCATGCATAACAATTTTACCCTGATCAATCATATATAAATCATCACATAGTCCTTCTAAATCACTGGAAATATGAGAACTAATAATGATTGCACAATCTTCATTTTGTTCCATATAATCACGAAGCATATCCAGCAATTCATCTCGCACAATAACATCTAAGCCTGCTGTTGGCTCATCTAAAATCAATAACTTACTTTGGTGTGATAAAGCAATCAAAACTTTTAATTTTACTTTCATTCCCGTTGAAAATTCTTTGATTTGTTTGTTTAATGGTAATTCAAAATGACGAACTCTTTCAATAAACATCTGTTTATCAAAATGACGATACAGTGATTCCATAATAGGGATGATATCTTCAATCCTCAGATATTCACTAAATCCCGAATCCGATAACACGACCCCAATATTTTGTTTATCTTCTATACTTAATCTTTTAATATCTTTGCTAAATAATTTAACAGTCCCACTATCTACTGAAATCAGACCCAAAACAGCTTTAAAAGTAGTACTTTTACCAGCACCATTTTGTCCGATCAGCCCAGTAACACAACCAGCCTTAACTTCTAAAGAACAATTAAGCTTAAAACGTCCATAATCTTTTTGCACATTAATTAGTTCTAACATATCTTATTCCTCCATAATCAAATTAAATAAAGCTTTTATCTCATCGTCGTTCATCCCGTAACGTCTTCCTTTATCAATGGTACTTTCCAGTTCAGTTTCGACTTCTTTGCGCCGCTCCTCCAACAACAACTCTTGATTCGCCCCTTTTACATAAGTACCTTTGCCATGAATCGTTGCTGTAAATCCTTCTGTTTCGGCTCCGTGTCAATAGTGGAGGGGCTTAAGAGATAGCGAAAGCTATCTCTTTTCT
>NZ_JAHOCB010000073.1:0-10905 GCF_019125875.1 Erysipelatoclostridium sp. MSK.23.31
ATTATGCGCTGATACTGTTGAAAAGGCAAATTCAGGACATCCGGGACTGCCTTTGGGTTCAGCGGCGGCGGCCTATATCTTATGGGGAAAGGTCATGAAACATAGTGGAACACATCGGAAGTGGGTCAACCGGGATCGCTTTATCTTGTCGGGAGGACATGGATCATCACTGCTTTATAGTCTGCTTCATTTGTATAACTATGGATTAACGATAGAGGATCTAAGACAGTTTAGACAGCTTGATTCACTGACTCCGGGGCATCCTGAATACGGACATACTGTAGGGGTCGAGGCAACGACAGGACCATTGGGAGCAGGGATGGCGATGGCAACAGGAATGGCAATGGCCCAGGCACACTTGGCAGCGATTTTTAATAGACCGGGATATCCAGTATTTGACAGCTTTACTTATGTACTAGGCGGTGACGGCTGTCTGATGGAAGGAATCTCGTCAGAGGCATTTTCACTTGCAGGCACTTTAAAACTGGAGAAACTGATCGTTTTATACGATTCAAATAATATTTCGATTGAAGGAAGCACGGATATTGCCTTTAGAGAAGATGTTCAGGGAAGAATGAAGGCATTTGGTTTTGATACATTCACGGTTGAAGATGGAGACGATCTTGACGAAATATTAAGTGCGATAAATCAAGCTAGGGTATCTCAAAAGCCGGCCTTTATTGAAGTGAAAACCAGAATTGGAAAAGGATGTCCGGCTAAAGAGGGAAAAGCCAGTGCACATGGAGAGCCACTGGGTGAAGAAAATGTCAGGGAATTAAAAAGGACACTGGGACTTGATGAGGATAGGACATTTGCGATAGATGAGGAAGTTTATCTCAATACAGCAAAACAGCAGGGACGCAGCGAGGTAATCTATAAGATTTGGAAGGATATGTTTGATGACTATCTGGTAACATATCCAGAGATGAAAAAATTATGGAAGCAGTATTTTGAGGTGGACTATAATAAAGTACTTGAAAACGATGTGGAATTCTGGAAATTTGAAAATAAACCTGAATCAACAAGAAATTTGTCGGGAACTGCGATGAACCGGATAAAGGAACTATTTCCAAATTTCATGGGTGGTTCAGCAGACTTAGCACCATCTACAAAAACATATTTAAATAAAGTAGGAGACTTTAGTGCCGAGAATTACAGGGGAAGGAATTTACACTACGGAGTAAGAGAGCAGGCGATGACAGGGATTGGAAACGGAATAATGCTTTATGGTGGATTGAAGACTTTTGTATCAACGTTCTTTGTATTCAGCGACTATGTCAAACCGATGGCTAGATTGTCAGCTTTGATGAATCTGCCATTGATATATGTATTGACGCATGACAGTATCGGTGTAGGTGAAGACGGGCCAACTCATGAACCGGTAGAACAGCTGACGATGCTGAGAGCGATGCCGAACTTCAATGTGTTTAGACCGTGCGATGCACAGGAGACTAATGCTGGATGGTATCTGGCGATGACATCAAAAACAACACCAACAGCACTGGTTTTATCAAGACAAAATCTACCACAGATCAAAGGATCTAGCCGAGAAGCATTAAAAGGAGGATATGTTATTGATGAGTGTGAAGGAACACCGGAAATAATCATCATAGCCTCAGGATCAGAAGTGACATTGGCAGTAGAAGCAAAGAAACGGATCAGAGGCAAAGCGATAAGGGTAGTAAGTATGCCGAGTATGGATATATTTAAACAGCAGAGCCGGGAATATAGAGAAAGTATCCTGCCGCCAGGTATAGAAAAGAGAATCGCAATTGAAGCGGGTTCAAGAATGTCCTGGGGAGAGTTTGTTGGCTTAAAAGGCAAATATATAACAATGGATAGCTTCGGAGCTTCAGCACCTGCTAATGAACTGTTTAAAAGATATGGTTTTACAGTAGATAATGTTGTAAAAATGATTAATAAATTATAAACGGTAAAAAGATGAAATTCTATTTTGATGTTGATGACACGCTATATGATCAGTTCATTCCATTTAAAAAGGCATTTATTGAAATATTTCCTAAAATAAAGACTTTGCCTATATATCAAATTTTTATCAAATTTCGTAAATATAGTGATAAAATATTTGAGGCAAGCCAGTCTGGTCAAGTTACAATAAATGAAATGTATATCTATCGTATCCAAGCAGCCTTAAAAGAATATTATCTTGAAATTGATGAAGCACATGCTTTAGCATTTCAAACAAAATATTATGTATATCAACAAGACATTACAACTAGTAATGCAATCAAAGATATATTAGATTTATTAAAAGATAATCATATAGGAATAGGGATAATTACTAATGGACCTGCTTGTCATCAAATGGAAAAATTACGTAGACTAAAGATGAGCAACTGGGTTGCTCTCGAGGATATCTACATTTCATCGGTTGTTGGTTATTCAAAACCAGATCCACAGATATTTAATTTAATTACGGATAAAGATTGTATCTATGTCGGTGATTCTTATGAAAATGATGTGATTGGGGCCAAAAATGCTAATTGGAAATGTATTTGGTTAAATAAAAAGGGACTTAAAGCAATGGATATTAAACCTGATTATGAAGTTAATGACGAAGAAGCTTTGTTAAATTTGATTTCTAAAATAGTAAAAGAATATGCACAAAAAATGTAGGCAAACAATGGTCTGCATTTTTTAGTTAGTAGATAATATTAGTTTGGTCATGAAATAAATATTTCACTGATTAAACTAATAAGTTGATTTTCTATTGCTGTTTTAGTATCTAAAAGAACCATCGATCGATATATTTAGCGCACTGTCAATATTGATAATTTATTTATATTTATATTCTGGTAAAAATAAACCGAAGTACCTAATAATATTTCAACTAAAATAGTATCTTCATTAGGAATAAAATATTGAATGGAAAGTGAAATACCAATTAAACGATGGTCAATCTATCTTACTGTTTTAACAAATTCTAGTTGGATTAACGATATTACAACAATAAAGGTTTTTAGCTAAAAAATACTGTCACCATCATTGCTAAAGCAAGCCCTAATGATATACGAAACATGTAAAACTGTTGAAATTATTAACAAGATTTAAATAGTAAAATCAAATATAAAAAGATGTAGTCTTTAGCTGCATAAAAAAGAAAATTTAGTATATTTTAATTACTTTTGCATATAGTAACTAATAGTGCGGTATAATAGATATATTAAGCATATACTTAATAGAAAGCTAGGTGGTTATGTGTATGAAAAAGGAGATTTGATTATATATGGTAATCAAAGTGTTTGTAGGATTGAAAATATTGGAGTAATTAGTATTGGTAAGCAGCCCAATTCCCGAAAGTATTATACTTTAAATCCCATTTTTATGGACGGTAAGACGTATGTGCCAATTGATACGCAAGTATATATGCGTCATTTGATTTCGATAGAGGAGTTAGAACGATTATTGACCAGACATCCTAAAGTACAAAAAGAGATTATTGAAAATCAAAATTTAAGACAATTAACAGATTATTACAAAGAAACGATAAGTCAATATACTTGTGATGGCTTGATTCAATTGATTTGTAATCTTCAAGCAAAGCAAAAAAATTTATTGTTACAAAATAAGCGATTGAGTCAAACTGATGAGCGGTACAAAAAAGAAGCAGAAGATCTACTGCATCAAGAATTTGCAGCGGTATTAAATATCCCTAAAGAAGCAGTAATGGCATATATTGAAAATAAAATAAAAGTAGCAGGATAAAAATTTAGGGCTGTTAATTTGGTAAAGAAACATTATTGAAGATAATAATGTTTTTTATTTTTTAATAAAGATACTCTAGTATTAGTCAGATTTGAAAAATTTATAAGTAGAAAATAAAAAATATTTTTATTTTAATCTTTTGTATATGATTATGCATAGTTGTTTTATAAAAGAACCAAAATATTATTGAAGGAGGAATTTTATGAATCAACCACCAAAAATGATATCTACTAAAGATAGTGGCTCTTTTAATGATCAATTGAATAGTTTATATGTATTATCGAAGAAGTTAAAAGCTTACGAAGAAAGTGTTGAAGATAATGATATTAAGATGACTTTAGGACGTGTTAATAGCACAATTAAAAATCATTATAGTGAATTATTGGGGTGTTTAAATGGATAATCAAAATTATTCAAATCCAACGAAACAACCAATTTTACCAAATGAAAATACGTTTAATGATTATGATAGAATCAATGATGTTCTATTATGTTTAAAATCATTATTAAGTGATTATACGACTTTTATCATTGAATGCTCTCATCAACAACTAGCAAATAAATTAATAGATATTCAAAAAGAGGTATATCAGATTCAACGTGAGGTCTTTGATCTTATGTATTCTAAAGGCTGGTATCCATTAGAACCAGAAACTCCACAAAAGATTCAAAAAGTAGTTCAAGAATACACAACCAAAGAATCACATTTAATGTAATCCTTTAAAGACTGGTAAAACCAGTCTTTTTATGATTGTTTGCAACATTGGTTATTATTTGATAGAATGATATCTGAGGTGATTTTTGTGGATCAAGAGCGATTTGATAATATGATTAAAGTAATTGACGAAAGTTATGATTTAATACAAGAATATGATAGTAAACCTCGACAATTTGGCAAAGTGATGCTTTATCCAGTAGAAACTCACACTCTTGCAATAATTGGAAATCACCCTGGAATAAATGCTTCGATGATTGCTAAAGAATTAAAAAAAACATTAAGTGCCAGCAGTCAAATTTTAAAGAAACTAGAACAAAAAGGATTAATTTCAAGAACCAAGAATCCTCATAATAATCGTGAGTATAATTTATACTTAACGGTTGGCGGGAGGCAGATTTTTGATTTACATGGTCAGTTTGATAAGAAAATTATGAAACGTTATTTTAAGAATTTAATTAGTTTTAGCAATGAAGAAATAGATATTTATATTAAGGTTCAAAGAGCTTTAAATAAAGAATATGCACAAGACAATGAAGAATCGTTATGATTCTTTTTATTTGACTTTATAAATTGTGAGAGTATACTATTATTAAGGTACTTAACTATATAGGTGCTTAATAATGGAGGTAGAGAAATGAAATATGATTTTGAAACATTAGTTGATCGGAGTCAAAATGGTTCTGCTAAATGGAACGGGATGAAAGATCATAATCCTGCAGTTGCTAAAAATATAGCTCCACTTTCAGTCGCTGATTTAGATTTGAAATTAGCACCAGAGATTGCTGAAGGGATGCTTGAATTTATGCAGAATAATCCTGTATTTGGCTATACAAATGGAACAGCAGCTTATTACGATGCAGTAATTAACTGGATGAAGGATAAACACAATTATCAAGTTGAAAAAGAATGGATCGTTTTATCTAATGGTGTAGTACCAGCGTTAAGCGATGGGGTAACTGCATTTACTGAAGAAAATGACGGAGTAATTATTTTTACGCCAGTTTATTATCCTTTCTATCGGGCAATTGAGTTAAATAATCGTCGAGTACAAAGATGTCCTTTAATAAATCATGAAAATAGTTACCAAATTGATTTTGATAAATTTGAAGAACTTGCAAAACAAGCAAATACAAAGTTATTGATTCTTTGTAATCCTCATAATCCTGTAGGGCGTGTATGGACAAAAGAAGAGCTAGAAAAAATTGCGGATATTTGCTTAAATAATGGAATTATAATTCTTAGTGATGAGATTCATGAAGATTTAACTATGCCGGGGTATACACATTATCCAATTGCTGTTTTAAGTGAAGTGATTGGAGATATTACTGTAACATGTACAGCACCAAGTAAAAGTTTTAATATTGCAGGTTTGCAAGGATCTAATATTATTATTAAGAATAAAGAATTAAGAGCTAAATTTATTGCGCAACAAGAGAAAAAAGGATTTTTTACATTAAACACATTATCTTTTGAAGCAACACGGTTAGCTTATACTAAAGGAGATGCATGGTTAGCTGAATTTAAGACATTGATTCATCATAACTATGACATACTGGTAGACTTTATCAAGAAAAATTTTCCATCAGTTACAGTATATCCATTAGAAGGAACATATTTAGCTTGGCTAGACTTTAGAAATTTAGGTTATGACTATCTAGAATTAGAGAAGAAAATGATTGCTGCTGATCTATATTTAGATGAGGGATATGTCTTCGGTCAAGAAGGAGAAGGGTTTGAAAGAATTAATATCGCTTGCCCTACTTGGGTCTTAAAAGAAGCTTTAGAACGATTAAAAAATGCCTTTAGTGGACCACAAGTATCAAAATAAATTATAAAAATAATATATAAATGAAACACTGGAACAACAGTTTACGAGCCTGTTGTTTCTTTTATTTTCTGATGTTAAATTAAAAGTGTAGAAAAAAGGATTTGAAAGGAGCAAACAGATGTCTAAGTGTAAAATTACGGTATTACGAAGAGAGTATTATCAAGATTTAGCGGATCAATATTTAGCGGATCCGCAAGTTGGTAAATGTCCATTGTTTAAAGAGGGACAGGAATTTATTTTGGAGCGTGGTAATGGCAAAGATGATTTTTGGAATATGATGAATGGAAAGTTTTGCAGTGAGGCTTGGGATGCCGTCAGTCGCTATATTTATGCAGCTTTGCAAGGTGGCTTAATTATGAAAGGCTGGACTAATGATGAAAAGATGATGATTGCTTGTTGTAGTGATGGGACAAGACCAGTAATTTTTAAAATTGAAAGAATTGATGAGATGGAGGAAAATTAAAATGATAAGAATTTTATTATGTTGTGCTGGTGGAATGTCAACTAGTCTATTAGTTACAAAAATGGAACAAGCAGCACAGGAAAAAGGAATTGAAACAAAAATCTGGGCAGTCGGAGCAACAGAAGTAAAAAATCACAGCCAAGATGCAGATGTTATTCTTTTAGGACCACAGGTGCGTTATCTAGAAAAAAGTATTGCGGATGATGCTAATGGAGTACCAGCATATTTAATAGATATGCGCGATTATGGCAAGATGGATGGAAAAGCGGTATTGACTTTTGCACTAAATAAATTGCAAGAGGTGTAGTCATGAAGATGGTAGAAAAAAATTTTCCTAAAGGATTTTTATGGGGTGGTGCAATAGCGGCTAATCAGTGTGAAGGCGCAGTCTTAGAAGATGGCAAAGGTTATTCAACGGCTGATGCTTTGCCTGAAGGGGTATTTGGTAATGAAGCAATTCCGCCATTAGATAATTATTTAAAGAAAAATGCAATTGACTTTTATCATCGCTATAAAGAAGATATTGCATTGTTCGCTCAGATGGGATTTAAAGTATTACGCTTATCGATAGCATGGAGCCGTATTTTCCCGCATGGTGATGAGACGGTTCCTAATGAAAAGGGTTTACAGTTTTACGATGATGTTTTTGATGAATTAGCTAAATATGGAATACAACCCCTAGTTACATTATCACATTACGAGATGCCTTTATATCTAGCGACTAATTATGGAGGATGGGTGAATCGTAAAGTAATTGATTTTTATCTTAACTTTGCTCAAGTATGTTTTGAACGTTATTGTAATAAGGTTAAGTACTGGCTAACATTCAATGAAATAAATGTTATTCTTCATGCCCCCTTTAATGGTGGTGGGATTAAAGGAAAAGCTGATCAAATTAATCCCGAAGTTTTATATCAGGCAATTCATCACCAGTTTGTTGCAAGTGCTCAAGCAACAAAAATAGCTCATAAAATCAATCCGAATTTTAAAATTGGTTGTATGATTGCAGGGAGTCCAATCTATCCATTGACCCCGCAGCCTGAAGATATTCAGGAAACAGTCCGACGTGATCGGGAGTCACTATTCTTTGCTGACGTCCATGTTAGGGGAAAATATCCAGGATACATGCTACGTTTTTTTGAAGAAAATCATATTCATTTAGAAATCACGAAAGAAGATGAAGAAATTTTAAAAAATACAGTCGATTTTATTTCTTTTAGTTATTATATGAGTTATTGTGCTACAGCTGATGAGAAACTTAATCAACAAGCTCGGGGAAATGTAATGAGCGGAGTTAAAAATCCCTATTTAAAAGAATCTGAATGGGGTTGGCAGATTGATCCTAAAGGGTTGCGATATATTCTTAATCAATTTTATGATCGATATCAGCTTCCGTTATTTATTGTTGAAAATGGTCTTGGAGCAAAGGATATTTTGGTTGTAGATGAACAATATGGTTATACAGTAAATGATGATTATCGTATTGATTATTTAAAAGAGCATTTAAAGCAGGTTTTAGAAGCAATCAAAGATGGTGTAGAAGTACTCGGTTATACAAGTTGGGGTCCAATCGATATTGTTGCTAATACAAAATGTCAAGTATCTAAACGTTATGGCTATATTTATGTTGATGTGCATGATGATTTTAGTGGAATGTTGGCTCGTTATCCCAAGAAGAGTTTTTGGTGGTATCAAAAAGTTATTGCAACGAACGGTGAAAGTTTAAATGATATTTAGCTGTTTTGTAAAATGGAGGAGGATTTTCAATCTCCTTTATTTTAATTAATAAAAAGATAATTGATTAGTTCAAATTTGTTTCATCTTGATATCTATGTCATAATAGGAAAAGATGAGGTGATAGTGATGATCTTAGAGAAGCTAAGGGAGAGGAAACGCTTTACTAATAGCGAAAAGCTAATTGCAGAGTATGTTTTAAAACATCCTGAACAGTTATATCAATTATCAGTGGAAGAATTAGGAAAAGAAACTTATACGAGTAAGGCTACAGTAATACGTCTTTGTAAAAAGCTGGAGGTTAATAGTTATCAAGAATTTAAACGCCAGGTTGAATTTGAGTATAATGAATTAAGTCGAATTAGTAGTCTTTTAAAAGATGAACCGGTTGATGAAAACAGTACATATCAAGATATTGTTAAAGTTATCCCAACTATTTATGATAAATCAATAGTACAGACAAGGCTGGATTTAGATCAAAATAAAATGATTCAGGTGATTAATCGTTTATCTCAAGCTAAACGTATTTCTATTTATGGAACAGGAATTAGTTATACGATTGCCAGTCAAGCTGCTTTTAAAATCATGACTTTAGGAAAAGAGTGCGATGCACATAGTGGAATCAACGAACATTTCATTTTATCACAAAAAAATAGTCGTCAATGTGTAGCCATACTTATTTCTTTTACTGGCAATAATAGTGAGATGATCAAGATTGCTAAATATTTAAAAAAGGCAGGAATCTATGTTATTGCAATTGGTGGTAAAAAGGGTGAATTACAAAACTATTGTGATATTTACCTCAATGTTTACTCGTCACAAGATATCCTTAGTTTAGAAGTGATTACATCATTTACTGCAACAATGTATGTTCTAGATGTCATTTTTGTGTCTTTACTTGTAAAGGATTATCAAAGTAATGTTACTACTGCTTTAAAAGTAATTGACTTTGAAAATAAAAAATAAATTATGTAAAAAATTTTCATAATTTAATATTTAAAATTGCTAATTTTGAAAATACTATCCTGAATTATATAAATTTATATTTTTTTATAAAACAATGGAGTATTATATTTCCACAGGCTAGTTGGCTTGTAGAAATAGTCGCTACTCTCATAAGATATCTATTGACAGTTTATATTTTAATTTAGTGACTATTTAATCTAAATGATGAAAAGTCCAAAAGGGCTTTTTTATTTTAGAAAAATCAAAAAAGAATAGTGTTAAAATAGTGTTAAAAAAGACTAACATGCCCTTATTAGTGTTATAATGGAAAAAAATTTGGGACAATATTTATAAAGTAATTCGGGGGTAGTTTATGAGTTTATTATCAAAACTGGAATACAAAAAAGGATTTAGTGACATTGAAAAAGGGATTGCTAATTATATAATTGATCATAAAGAAGAAGTGGCTAATATGCGTTTAGTTGAGTTAGCTGAGGCGACTTTTACTTCAACAGCGACGATCAGTCGTTTTTGCAAGAAACTGGGTGAAAAAAACTACAATAGCTTTAAGATCAATTTTGCTTCATCAGTTTTAACTAGTTATCAAACTGATGTTGATTACAATCGACCTTTTAAAGAGAATGATAGTATTCAAGAAGTCACAAATCAGTTAGGCGAGTTATATAAAGATACGATTGAGGCGACTAAAGCATTACTCGACTATGATGTACTTAATCAAGTAATTGAAAAGTTATTAAAAACATCAGTTATTGATATTTTTGCTGTTGGAGCTTCGTATCTTTCGGGACTATTATTCGAGCATCGGATGATTTCGATCGATCACTTTGTTAATTTTAAATCTTCACCAAATGATCAAGATAAGCGTTCTTTATTTGTAAATAAAAATACAGTTGCAATCGTGATATCTTATTCTGGTGAGAGTCATGAAATAAAAACGATAGTTGATCGGATTGTGGATAATAAGGGAACTATTATTGCAATTACTTCAATAAATGATAGTTATTTAAGAAAACGGGCGAATTATTGCTTAACAATGTGTAGTAAAGAAAATATTGTTTCGAAAATAGAAACCTATTCTTCAAAGTTAAGTAGTGATTATTTAATGGATCTAATCTTTTCAATCTTATTTCAAAAAGACTATTATCCTAACTTAATTAGAAAGATAAATTGTGAACAAAAATATGAAAAAAAGACAGATCATGATATGTAATAAATTTACATATCATTTTTAAATATTTTAAAAAAATTGTAAGACTCTTACAGAATGTGGGGAAAGCGTTTCCAAGTATTTCACCCTTTGCTATTATTAGGTAGTCAATAAGGGAGGAAAAGAATTATGGACAAAATGGCAGATGTCCTTGGCCGCGTTGGTGCGTGGTGTGGGCAAAATAAGTATTTATCTGCAATTAAAAATGCGTTCCAAACATTCATGCCTTTGACTATCGCAGGTGCGATCGGGGTTTTATGGTG
>NZ_JAHOCB010000074.1:0-10488 GCF_019125875.1 Erysipelatoclostridium sp. MSK.23.31
AGAAAAGAGATAGCTTTCGCTATCTCTTAAGCCCCTCCACTATTGACACGGAGCCTTCATAATGGAAAATAAGGGGATAATTTTTAATATTCAAAAATTTAGTATTCATGATGGTCCAGGAATTAGAACAACTATATTTTTTAAAGGCTGTCCATTAAGATGTAAGTGGTGTTCTAATCCTGAATCACAACTAAAAGCAGTTCAAATTTTGTGGGATCATAACAAATGTACGCATTGCATGACCTGTATCAATAATTGTCCTACAGGTGCGATTAAATTAATTGCAGATAAAATTATTATTGATCAAAATAAATGTAATGGATGTTTGAGATGTGTTAATAAATGTCCTCAAATTGCCCTAAAAAATGAAGGTGAGTATAAAACAATTGATGAAATTGTGACAACCTGTCTTCAAGATAAAGATTTTTATGAAGAATCTAATGGAGGTATTACTATTTCCGGTGGAGAAGGAATGTCACAACCAGCATTTTTATTTCACTTAGTTAATGAACTAAAAAAACATCAGCTTCATTTAGCAATTGAAACAACCGGATATATTGAACATGAGCTTTTTACTAAACTTGCTCCATTATTTGATCTGTTATTATTTGATGTTAAACATTATGATCGTGAGCAGCATTTTTTAGGTACAGGTGTTTATAATGATTTAATAATTAAAAATTTAAAGTGGGCATTACAAAACAAAATAGAAGTATTACCAAGAATTCCTGTTATTCCAGATTTTAATGATTCATTAAATGATGCCAAAGGACTAGCAAGACTCTTAAAAAATATCGGTGTTTTAAAAATTCAATTATTACCATTTCATCAATTTGGTGAAAAAAAATATGAAATGCTCAATCTAGAATATAGTTTAAAAAATAAAAAAGCCCTCCACAAAGAAGACTTAAAAGAATATCAAAATATTTTTATCAATGAAGACATCAAGTGTTTTTTCTAAAAAGCTTACTATAAAATAAGCTTTTTTAATTTTCTACTTTCTTAACTTCAATTCCATGATCTAATAAATAATTTTCGCATTCTATTGGAATATGAGTATCAGTTACAATACATGCGATTTCCGCAGTAGGAATCAAAGTTACAACCCCTTTTTGCAAAAACTTAAATGAATCTGTCACAATTATAACTTTATCAGCTTGTTTTGCCATATCTCTAACTGTTTCGCTACGCATATAATCATTCCCAGTAAAGCCTGAGGTTTCAGTAAAGCCATCAGTTCCAATAAAAAGTTTATCAACAAAAAAAGATTCAACACATTTTTTTGTGATCGGTCCTACCATTACTTGTGATTCATTTTGATATTCACCACCAAGTAAAATAATTCTAATTTTAGCAACTTTACGAATATAATCGGCGATAAAAGCAGAATTAGTAATAATCGTAACATCTTTTTTGGTCTGCGCAATTTCTAAAGCAACCAATGCGCAACAAGAACCTGACTCAATCATTACGGTTTCACCATCTTCTATTGATTCTACCGCTAATTTAGCAATTCTTTGCTTAATATCATAATGATAAGCTAAACGATTATTTATATCATCACTAGAATTTAAAGTTGCAAATCCATGCTCACGAACAATCAATCCACTATTTTCCAATTGAATTAAATCTTTTCTAATTGTTACTTGTGAAACACTGAGTAACTGAGAAAGTTTAGTTACTTCCATTTTCTTATTCTCTGTTATTAATTCTAGTATTTTTGTATGTCTTGCCAACATCTTAACCATCCTCATCACCGCTCTTTTCTTTTATTACCTTATCATATTAATATTTCAAATACAATAAAAACAACTTTCGTTTCAATCATATTATTCTCAAAACGAAAGTTATTATTTCTAATAATAGAACGAAATTTTTTTACCACGATATTCCCGACATGGTAAAAATTGATGTTTAACACCTAAAAGTTTATGTGCCTTTAACAATCTAGCATCTGATAGACAATGACCAATATACTCCTTAGTTAATGGATAACGATTATGACTAGGCAAAATTGTTTCAATTTGATTTTGATATGTATTTAATTTTTCTAAGCTATGAATATACAAATCTAAATTTCGATGCTCACCAAACATATAAATCGGTCCTAATTGTACAATATCACCAACAATTAATAATTTCTTCTGAATATCTAAAAATGCAATACTTCCATAAGTATGTCCAGGTATCTCAATTACCTCAAAACAGTAATCACCAATTTCAATCAAATCCTTTTCTTTTAAACAATTAATTTTTATTGTTGTTTTAATTAAACCCTTATCTCCCTGATGTACATAACATTCTTGAAAACTATCAAGTCCCCCACAATGATCTCCATCACCATGAGTTAACAGTACTTTAAGCGGAAAACTAGTAAGTTTCTGAACTTCATTAATTATCTTCGTCTCAGGAAAACCAGTATCAATCAATATCGCTTCATTTCTACCGATAATTAGAAATTCTCGTACCTGACCATCATCTAAAATATATAAATCTTTAGCATATTCAGTTACTTCCACAATTAATCACCTTCTTTTACTCATTATAAAAGGTTATTGACACAACAAGCAATAACCTTTTATATTATTTATTAAATTTGATCATCTGCCCTCTTTTTCAAAATTTCAAAACGTCGATCAACTTCATCTTGAGCAGCCTGAACAATTTTTGTATACTTTGGATCACTTAAATGTTTAGTTCGCTGCATCATTGCAAACCAATCAATTAATGGAATCTTTTTCTTTGCTTTCTGTGGATCATATGTAAGATTATACTTACCCTGCTCAATTTCAAACAAAGGAAAATAACAACTATTTACCCCTGCTTCAATTACACTTTTTTCTAAATTTGGCTGATCACCCCAATTTAACGGACAAGCAGATAAAGTTCTCAAATATGCTAACCCAAACTCTTTAGCATAAGCCTTAGCTTTAATCGCTTTTCTAACAAAATCTATTGGATTAGATTCAGCTACAGTAGCAATATATGGAATATTTGTTGCAGCCATGATTGCTGGCATATCTTTATTAAAAAATGATTTTCCAAACTGATCTTGACCAAGATGAGAAGTCGAACTTTTAGCCCCTAATGGTGTTGAATATGATAATTGATAACCTGTATTCATATAACCACCATTATCATATTCAAAAATAATCATGTGATGGTTTCTTAAAGCTGCACCTAGTGCACTTCCCATTCCAATATCCATTCCTCCATCACCACTAACCATGATAAAAGTAATTTCTCCTTCGGGATATTCATGTCGTTTTACTTTTTGGTTAAACGCTTCTACGATTCCTGAAAGTGTCGCTGCCCCATTTTGAAATAAATTATGAACATACGGTACTTTAAAAGAAGTTTTTGGATAGGAAGTTGTTACAACCATTCCGCAGCCTGTTTGAAATAATAAAACAACATTTCCACTGATTGCACTTAATAATAAATTGACATTGACGGGAATCCCACATCCTGGACAAGCACCATGACCCCCAGATAAACGTTGGGGCATCTTTGCAATTTGATTAAGCGTAAACGGCTTAACTTCCATTATTTGTTTTTCTTCATTATAAACACACTTGAAGTCATCAGGAGTTTCTTTGATTGGTTTAAAAAATTGAGTTATTGGTTGTTCAATTTTACCGGGATAAATATGTAAATAATCAAATAATTTTACATCTTTTTGAAATCCCATTAATAATAATGCTTTTGCATCATCTTTATAAAAATCACGGCCACCTAAGCCATAAATTCTCGTAATTACACGGGTAGTGATCCCTGCCTCCTGCATTGCCGCCTTTATTTCTAAAGACATATTTCCACCATTGGCACCATAACTATCCTGACGATCACAAACAATCACTGTTTTAGGCACTTTAAAATGCTTAATTAATTCCTTACTTGGAAATGGACGCAGTACATTGATTGTAACTACTCCAACTTTTTTATCATCTTTGCGTAATTCATCAACAGCTCGTTTTGCACTGCTAAATCCAGAACCTAGAACAAACATTAAGACATCACAATCTTCATTTTGATAACTTTCTACATACTGATAAGCCCGATTAGAAATTGTTTCATATTCCTTAAAAATAGCCGGAATAACCTCTCGAGCTTCCTCCATTGCAAGATGAAGCTGGTATTTATTATTCATTAAATCCGGTTCATTCATATAAGAGCCAACTGTGACTGGATGTTCAAAATCAAGAATTTGATATTCAGGCAGATATTTACCTACAAAATTTTGGACAACTTGATCATCTTCAAAGACTTGACATTTATTTTTTTGATGGCTAGTAAAAAAACCGTCAAACGCAATAACTACTGGTAATTTAACTTTTTCAGCAATTTTTAGAGCACAAATGTTCATATCATAAACTGCCTGGGGACTATGAGCAAATAAAATAATCCATCCAGTATTTAACATATACATGATATCGCTGTGATCACCCTTGATTGAAAGTGGACCAGAAACTGTTCGACAAGCTACATTCATTACCATCGGAAATCGTGTTCCAGATTGAACTGGAAACTGTTCTAATGCATATAACAAACCATTGGCACTAGTCGCATTGAAAACTCTTGCCCCAGCAACGCTTGCACCATAACAAATTCCAGCCGCACTATGCTCACCTTCAGCAGCAATTAAAGCAATCTCATGCTTACCCTCAGCTTTCATTAAATCTAAATTCTCAGCAATCTGCGTTGATGGTGTAATGGGATAGTATCCCATTACATGATAATTAATCTGTTTAGCGGCATAAGCTGCCAATTCATTCCCACTTTCAAATACCATCTTTTGTTTTTCCATCACTTTTTACCTCCGTTATTTTTTCTACCTCCAAAAACGAATCACTCGTTATCCACGAATTTGCTCCCACATCTTCATAATCCATATGCTCAACAATTAAATCTTTGTTACGAATAAACCATTTTAAATTTGAATGTTCGCGTTCGACTCCACTAACCAGTGCTTGAGTTGGACAAATTTCAACACACCGTAAACATCCTTTACAATGATGATAATCCAAACCTTTATTTACCATCATCTTACGTCCTTTATAAATACCCGGTTCAAACTGAAAAACCATATCCGGACAAGTAATATAACATTGTGCACATTGAATACATTTTTCTTGGAGAAACAATGGTATATAGCCTTCCCGTGATGCACTTAAATCATTCGAAATAGTACTTCCAAAACAAGGATTCACACCACCAAGTGGTGCATTTTGATAACCCCAGTCATTTTCTATTTCACGATAAGGAATGAACGGATACTTACCATCATCATTAAACGTTTTACTAACAACACCATTATAACCTTCAATTATCCCTTCTTTATTTTTTTGTAATAGCTGAGGATATTTTTTACCCAAAGTAGCTTCAATCAATTCTAAAACTGTCTCTAAAGGAATAAAGCCACTCGCTTTAGCTAGTGCCCCCAGCATGATCATATTGACTTTACATTTTATTTTCATTGCTAAATAAATTGCATCAATACAATATATCGTTCCAGCACATAATTTTAATTTATCTCTAATTACATCTGGTTGCTCACCGCTGTTAATGACAATACAACTATTTTCATCGACTCCTGCTGTTACTTGTAACTTTCCTATCATCGCTTCATGAAAAAGCCCAAGCAAATGGGGTCGCGTAACGGGAGTATTAACAGTAATTTCTTTATCTTCATCACAATAACGAATAAACGCCTTGACTGGAGAACCTCGTTTCTCTGAACCGTAGCTAGAAAAGCTTGAAGCATTAAATCCTAGATAAGCCGCACCTAATTCACCTAATAATTTTCCACATAAATTAGCCCCTAACCCACCAACACTTTCTAAACGAATTTCATAATACCCTTCTTCATTTACTTTACTTAATTCTATCTTGTTCACTTCTTATACCTCCTAATTGAATAATTCCCGCTTTTATCGTCATCATTCCAAAAAAATAAAAAGTCTATTACTAGACTTAATCTTTTGATTTAGCTATTTGAAACAAACACATGAGCCCCCACGATGACTCCTAATTCAAAAATTAAAAATGAATTAATCAATCCATACATTTATATTATCTCCAATACTATAGTTTATCGAAAAGATAATATTTTTAAACTAATTTAATTATTATTTCTAAATAAAAAAAACCAACTCTAAAATGCACTATATTGGTTATATTAAAACAATATAGTGCACTTCAATCACCAGACTCTATAAAATATATTTATTAATAAAATTTGCAATTCCATCATGATTATTATCATCAGTTATAAAATCAGCAACACTCTTAGTTTTTTCACTTCCATTAGCCATGACTACTCCAACTCCAGCATTTAAAGTCATATCATAATCATTATCAGCATCTCCAAAAGTACATAAATCTGTCATTTCAATTTTATGCATTGCCATAACTTCTTGTAATCCATGCGTTTTAGAAACCCGAGGATCCATATATTCATATAAAATACTTGCTGTTTTTAAAGAAGCTGATTTATAGTTTGGATTAGAAAAAGTTTTACTTTTTTCAATAACTTTATCCATATAATCAGGTGCACAAACAATGATTAATTTGGCCCGTGGCTCATTTAAAAAGACATCAAAATCTACAACTTTATATGGCACACGATCATCACGTGCTAAATCACGAATATAATCATCATCTTTAGGTGCATATAATGTCCCTTCATACGGAATAGCAAAATTAAGATCCATTCCTTCATGATGTTTAATAATATCTTTTATTAATTCACCATCCAGCGGATAACTTGATTTATCAATATTTAATTGATAATCATATATTTCAGCACCTCCAGTCCCAACGATTGCATCAACCAAGCCACTAATTCCCCATACAGTTAAAAGTGTTTTAACGCTATGAACATCACGCCCTGTTGATAAACCAAATAAAATTCCTTTTTCTCTAATTTTCTTAATTGCTTCAACTGTCGCAGGTGAAACAATACCATCTTGATTTAACAATGTTCCATCAACATCACACATTACTGCTTTTATATTTGTTAGTTTATTCATCACAATACCTCCACTTAGTAAAATTATATAACCTTTGATTTTTATAACAATATTCGTATTTTTTTTTAACAAAAACTTCTCAAAAATAAATAAGTTCCTATCAAATCAATGATAGAAACTTTTCACTATTACTTTAAATATTCAATTACATCTTTTAATGATGAGATGATCTTAGTTGCTTTACTTGCAAAATCAGCTTCTGGATACTTCATATCAGGAATACATAAGACATCGATCTTACCATCATAGGCTGCTAAGATTCCTGATTCACTATCTTCTAACACTAATGCTTCACTTGGTGCTACATTAAGTTTTTTACATGCTGTTAAAAAAATTTCAGGATTAGGTTTTCCATGAATCACTTCATCACCACAGATCGTATCATCAAAATATTGTTCAATTTGTGCATTCTTTAAAATAACATCGACACGTACCCGTGCACTGCTAGTTGCCACAATTGTTTTATAATTATTTGCCTTTAAATATTTTAATAATTCTAATAATCCCGCTTTAAGAGGAACCTCTTTTGCTAAACGTTCATCAAGCCTAATATGTACATCATCCCATACTTCAGTCATTGGAAAGGCAGTTCCAAAATGATCATAAAATACTTGACATATTCCCTGCTTATTTTTCCCCAAACATAAGCGATATACAGCTTCATCAAAAGAATATCCTAATTGTTCTAATTTACGACAATACTCTTCATAAGTAACTCGCTCACTATCGATCATCAAACCATCCATATCAAATATAACTGCTTTTTTCATTATCTTCTCCTTATATTTCTGCAACAAACTTTTTAATATCTGTCAAAGCCGCTCCAATTGCTGCTGTTTCTTTTAAACATTGACCTATTTTAATATCTGGAACAGTAAACTTTAATGGATCCAAATCACTAACTAATTTTGTTAATAGATCAAGATCTTCATTTTCAAACAATGAAGCTATTTTACCACCAATAATTACTGGTGCATCTAAAACCATGGTTAAATTATGAATTGCTAATGCTAGATAATGAAAATAATCATTCCATGATTGCATTGCAGTTTGGTCTTTTTGCCGTAATTGTTTATAAAATTCTTCTAATGTCATATTTGTATGATTTTTTAATAAAGCATCTTCATTACAATAAGCTTCAAAACACCCTTTTTTACCACAATAACACTGACGTCCGTTCTCTACTAATGTCATATGCTCAAATGTCGAACTGTAATTATTTCCCTGGAAAACCTTTCCAGCCATAAATACAGCACTACCTAGATTATGATTTAAAGATAGATAAATAGCATCGTTATTATCTTCACTGAAATTTAATTCAGCAAGTCCAGCAGCATGAGAATCATGAATCATTTTAACTGGTAAATCACTAGATTTTTCAAACTTTTCTAACGTTAATCCCTGATTATTTAAAATTGGACCATAAATAACCTTTTTTCCATCCTGAGATACGATCCCCTGAATAGCTATAGTGATCCCTAAAAAATTTTCTTTTTTAATTTGTAAACAATCGATAAATTCATTTAATGCCTGTCCATATTGTTTAAAATAACTTTCACTATTATCATAAACTAAAGCAACTGTTTGTTTACGAATCAGTTGAGCATACAAATCTAAAGCAACAAAAGTTATTCCTTCTTTTAAAATACTGACACCAATTGCAATTCTAGATTGTTCCTTAATAGAGATTGCTAACGGCTTACGTCCCCCCGTAGACTCATTAATATCTTCTTTTTTTATCAAATCAGCCTGTTCTAATTCCAAGAGATTACTAGAAACAGTGGGCAAAGATAATTTTAATCTTTCCGCAATTTCCTGTTTTGTAATTTGCTTAGCTTGATATATCAGCTGATATACAATCTTACGATTATACTTTTTAATACTATAATCAACCATAAATACCACCTTATCTAAAAAACCTTTATAAAAGTATAACAGTTATCTAAATATATCGCAATGAATATCCAAATATCCTTATTACTTACTTTGAAAATAAAATAAACCATGCTATAATATGAATAAAGAAGACAGTATAAAACCCACTAAGTGATAATCAATGAATGATTATCACTTTTTAAAAATCGAGGTCAATTAATGAAAGAGACATATAGTAAGAATTATTTTGAAAAATATGCTGCATTAACCCTAACAAAAGTATTAGATGTATCAGCTGATAATATTATTCAAGCTGATCGTCCTGACCTTCGCATTCCAAAACGTAATTTTGGAATTGAAGTAACTCAAGCATTAACTCCAGCTGAAGCAGTTGCTGACATAAAAAAACCTTTATATAGTACTTTAAAATTAAATCCTTTCGACCATGATGAAAAAAATTTAGAATTCGTAATCAATAAAATAGATAATGCTCTTGAGCGAAAAGAACAAAAGAGCAAAAACTATGAGATTTATTTAGATAATGGTTTATATATTTTTTCACACTGTCACAATCTCCCTGAACATATGCTCTATGACTTTCTTAATCAATTAAATCTAGCTAACAGTTTTTATCAGCATATCTTTGTTAATTGTGTCGATCATCTCTATTACTATCGATGCCAAGAACAAATAATAATTAAAGTTGATTATAGCTTTCAAGAATTATCAGCCATGAATCAACTTGCTATTGATTTTGAAAAGCATTGTCATAAAGAACGCAGAAAAATTGAACTTCCTAAATCAAATAATGATGCTTAAAAGAATTGATCCAGATAATCATATAGATCAATTCTTTTTTATTTAATGCATATGATTTGATAACTTAATAAGCTCGATCTATAATCCAGTTGTAGTAAGAAAATTAAAATATTTTGTAGATTTACAACAATAAAATTACATACTAATAATGAGGTAAATCATTTAAAACAAAATATTAACTATCATATATCAATTTTATAGAAAGAGGTATAAATATGTTAGAAAAAGGAACAGTAGTATATTTTTTGATGAATGGCTATGTGATGTCTGGAAAGGTTTTTGATATTAGTGGTAATAATGATAATTATGAATTTAGTATTGAAGGTTATGCTGGATGTGCTGGGCCTCACATAATTTCTTCAAGTCAAATACATTTGACTGTTTTTCTAAGTCAAGAAGAAGCTGAAAAATACAAAGATAATCCCCAAATGTATTTACCAGCATATTGTTAATCCATACAAAATTTTATAAAAAATCAGCACACGGTGAACTGCCAAAAAATCAAATAATTGGAAAATCGTTTTTTATGGTAAAGTATAGTTTTAAATTTAAGAATATCGCTTAAAAAGTAGTTCTAAATTATAATTATCATATTATTTAATATCTAAAATTTTTACTTTTTTCAAATTCATATTTTCTTATATTAAATATTTACTATGAAATCTAAATTCATGTATATTTAAAAGCAGGTATATCGAATAAGATACAGGCTCTATACTAAAACTGGAGGGGAAATATATCCTGCTCCAGTTTTCTTATATTT
>NZ_JAHOCB010000075.1:0-9562 GCF_019125875.1 Erysipelatoclostridium sp. MSK.23.31
CGTATGCTCAACTGACTTAAGTCTATATGTTCAAATTTTCAATTTGAACAGGTAAACAAAAAGCAAAACTTTCGTTTTGCTTAATTATAATCATCTTCAATCGTAGAATCGACATCCTCTTCTAATTCTTCTGTTTCTTCTTCATCAGCATAAATATCATTCATATCAATATGAACATCACTAAATTTATGACGACTTCTTAAATCCCAGGCATTTTCACCAACCGTGATAAAACGTCCGTCTAAGGTAATATTAGTATAAAACAAAGATTCTTTATCTTCTTTTTGTTCGTCATCAAATTTCTTCATTTGACATACTTCTTCCCATAATTTGAAAAAATTAACTGCTGATTTCTTTTTAGACATTAATTCATATGCTACATCAACCATAGACATATTATAATATTTATCCATACTATCCATTCTTGATTATCCTCCTACATCTTTTCTGGGGCACTAACACCGATTAAATTTAAAGCATTAGCCATTGTAATTCTTGTAGCTTCAACTAAAGCTAATCTTTGTCCACTTAATTCAAGATTATCTTCATCGATTACATAACATTCATTATAAAAACTATGGAATAATTGTGCAAGTCTTTGAACATAATTTGTAATTTTGTGAGGCGTACGATTGATCGCACTATCAATAATTACGTTTCTAAACTCATTAATATGCTTTACTAATTCAATTTCTTTAGGATTAACTAATAAATCATACTTATCACTATAATCAATGTTTGCTTTAGCAGCCTGTGCTTTAATCGAACACATTCTAGCATGAGCGTATTGAGCATAATAAACTGGATTTTCATTAGACTTTGATTTAGCAAGTCCAATATCAAAATCAAATGGTGTATTAGCAGCTTTAGAAACAAAGAAATAACGTGTAGCATCAACACCAATTTCTTCGATTAAGTCTTTAATAGTAACAGCATTTCCAGTTCGTTTTGACATTTTTACTGGTTCACCATTATTCATCATTCTAACCATTTGAATAATATCAATATTTAACTGGTCAGCATTATAACCTAAAGCTTGAATAGCTGCTTTCATTCGATTAATATAACCATGATGATCAGCCCCTAATAAATCAACTAAATATTCGTATCCACGATCTAATTTATTTAGATGATAAGCAATATCAGGCGTCAAATATGTATACGATCCATCACTTTTAATTAAGACCCGGTCTTTATCATCACCAAATTCAGTTGATTTGAACCATAAAGCCCCTTCTTCTTCATATGTATAACCAGCAGCTTTTAATTTTTCAATTGTTGGTACGACCCGATCATTTTCATATAATGATGTTTCAGAAAACCAAACATCAAACGACACTCTAAATTCATTTAAAATATCTTTAATCTTTTGTAATTCATATTCTGTTCCTTTATTTCTAAAGAAAACAATTGCTTTACCTTCATCCATTTCAAGATATTTATCACCATCGATCTCTTTGATCTTTGTTGCAATATCAATAATATCTTTACCATGATAACCATCTTCAGGCATTGTAACATCTTGCCCAAATGCTTGTTTATAACGAGCGTATAGAGATAACGCTAAATTATGAATTTGATTCCCTGCATCATTAATATAATATTCACGAGTCACATCATAGCCAGCAGCACTCATAATTCGGCAGATACTATCACCCACTGCTGCCCCTTTAGCATGTCCTAGATGTAAATCGCCAGTTGGATTAGCTGAAACAAATTCAACATTATATTTAGTTCCTTGACCATATGTTGTGGTACCATATGCTTCTTTTTCTTCTAAAACTTCTTTAATGATTGATGTCATTGCATCTTTTGCCAAGAATAGGTTAATAAATCCCGGTCCCGCAATCTCTACTTTTTCAATATTGGCATTTTCTTTATCTAAAGCCTCAATAATTGCCTCAGCAATTTGGCGAGGATTTCTCTTTAATAATTTTGTTAGCTGCATTGCTAGATTAGTTGAATAATCCCCATGTGATTTATCTTTAGGAATTTCAATTGTAATACTTTCTTGATCATATTCTTCAACAAATCCACACGCTATTATTGCTTGTTTAAGCGCCCCTTTTAAAGTCGCTTCAATTTTATTAATTGCCATCATTGCCCTCCTATCTTCTAATCACTATATCTTAATTAAATTACCATTAAACCCTCATGAAGTCAATGTTTTTATAACAATGGTGCAAATAATCTTAAGATTGCTTCTAGCCACCCTCTAAAGCGCCCTTTAACGACATCTTCAGGGGTCATTTCCTTACTCACAGCGATCGTTTTCAAGAAGTCCTCTTTAATATCTTTAATTGCTGGAACATCATACATATAGACTCCACATTCAAAGTGCAGATAAAGACTGCGATAATCCAAATTAATTGTTCCAACAGTAGCAATTTTATCATCACAAACAAAGTTCTTAGCATGAATAAACCCAGGAGTATACTCGTAAATTCGTACTCCGCCATTTACAAGTGGTTCATAGTAAGAGCGTGTTACTTTAAAGACCATTTTTTTGTCTGGAATTCCAGGTGTGATGATCCTTACATCTACTCCCCGGCGAACAGCTAAACACAAAGCATTTTTAATTTCATCATTAATGATTAAATAGGGCGTATCAATATAAATATATTTTTGTGCTTGATTAATCATATTTAAATAAACGTTTTTCCCCACCGGCTTATTATCCAATGGTGAATCGCCGTATGGTAAAATATACCCATTTGGACTTATTTCGGGACATATATAATGACGAGGATGATATTTATCATAATCTTCAAATGTATTTAATGATGCATTCCACGTTGTTAGGAACATCAGTGTTAAATTCCATACAGCCTCACCCTTGATCATTACCCCCGTATCTTTCCAATGTCCATATTTCACTTTAGCATTAATATACTCATCAGCCAGATTAAAACCACCACTAAAACCAACATTTCCATCAATCACCGTAATTTTACGATGATCACGGGTATTCATTACTGCCGAAATAAATGGAACAAAATGATTAAATGCTATACACTTGATTCCATAACTTTCCAATTTTTGATAATAACGAAATGGCAGCATTGTCAAAGAGCCCATATCATCATACATAAACCGTACTTCCACACCCTCTTTAACCTTTTGCTTTAATATCGTTAAGACTGTATTAAACATCTCACCTTCTTCAACAATAAAATATTCCATAAAAATAAAATGTTTTGCTTTAGCTAATTCTTTCAACAAATCTGGATATGTATCATCACCTAAAGGGTAATATTTAATCTCACTATTATTATAAATAGGAAAATTTTCTTGAACTAAATAATTAGCTTGTCCTTTTGCAATCAAATCCTCAATTTGTTCAACCATCTTATTTGGATAAATAAATGGTCTAATAGCTTCTTCTTGATTAGCAAAGGCTTCTTGAAGCTTTTTAGCTGGCTTTTTATTACCAAAAACAACATACAACAAACCACCAAAAACCGGAAAAGATAAGATGGGAATTAACCAAATAATCTTATAACTGGGGTCATCATCGTCATTGTTGATAATATATAAAGTTACGATCACACTTAAAAAAATAAAAACTCCTTTTAATAAGGTCGCATCAGTAAAAATATAGCGCATAAATAAAGCTAGCCATAATATCTGAACACATATTAAAATAATCGATACAACGATCCGGTTTGATAAAAACTTTAGTATTTTCATCTTAGTTCTCCAATATTAAATAATTGAGCATGACATATACTTGACTAATCAAATTAGTTCCATCATATAATTCATACTTTATTTTCACATTATCCCCGTTATCATAACTAATTAATCTAGTTTTTAAAGCAATTGCTCCATATGGAGTTTCATATTGATTTAAAATATCACGATCTCTTACTAAATGCAAAACACTAGCCCCATTATGAAGTTTAACTTCATTTTCACTTAATTCAATTTTTATTTTATTTTCATCTTGATAACTGACTACAATTTTATCATCACCTATCTCCAGATGACCAGAACCATCATATTTAACAGTTTCTTGATGTTCTTCATATTTAAAAATACTTCGATAATTTACTTTAATTATTTTTTTCATTCTATCACCGTGCATATTATAACACAAATCCGTCAAGAATACTTTTGGTGATATGATGAAAAAATTAGTAAAAATATTTGTAACTATTTTAGCAAGTTTAGCCGGCATACTTCTATCACTATATGTTATTGCATATTGCATGGGGGAACCGGATCTAAACAAGAATCGTTATTTAAAATTATACGATGATAATCAAGAAATTTATTATCAGTCGATCAACGACTATACCGGTCATTATGTAACTTTAAATAATGTTAGTAATTATTTTAAAGAAAGTATTGTAGCTATTGAAGATCAACGCTTTTATGACCATCGGGGTTTTGATCCAATTGGAATCATGAGAGCCCTCAAAGTAAACTTCACAAATCAAAAAAAATCTCAAGGAGCGAGTACGATAACTCAGCAATATGCACGCTTATTGTACTTAACTAACGAAAAATCCTGGTCGCGAAAAATTAAAGAAGCTTTTTTGACAATGCAGTTAGAAACACGTTTATCAAAAGATGAAATTCTCGAGGGATATATTAATAACGTTTATTTTGGTCATGGAATTTATGGTATTGAAAATGCTGCACAATATTTTTATGGTAAAAGTGCTAAAGAACTAGATTTAAATGAAAGCAGTATGTTGGCTGGAGTAGTTAATGGCCCAACCTATTACTCACCCTTAAATGATGCTAAAGCAGCTCGAAAACGACAGTCAATCGTTTTAAACGCTCTAATCGACTGTAAGGAAATTACCGTAACTCAAAAACAGCAGGTTCTTGATAGCGATCTTAATCTTGCTGAAACGCATAAAGTAGATGATAATATGGCTAATAATTACTATAAAGATACCGTTATTGATGAACTCGAAGAACTTGGTTACTACAACAATACATATTTGAATCAAGGTTTAAATGTGTATACAAGTTTTAATCAAGATTACCAAAAAGTAGTGGAAAAAAGTGCTAGTGAATATACTAAGGATAGTAAAGTCGAAACCTCGAGTATCGTTGTTGAACCATATACCAGTAAAATCCTTGCTATTATCGGCGGTAAAGACTATGCCAGCTCACAATTCAATCGTGCCACTCAAGCTAATCGACAAATCGGCAGTACAATCAAACCTTTGTTATACTACCTGGCGCTAGAAAACGGTTTCACTCCGGCAACCACATTTTTATGTGAACCTACTACCTTTAAACTTGACGATAACAGCACTTACAGTCCTAGTAATTTTAACGATAAATATGCATATAAAGATGTTACGTTAGCTCAAGCTATTGCTGTATCTGATAATATTTTCGCCGTTAAAACACATCTATTTTTAGGAACTGATAACTTAGCTTCATTAATCAAAAAATTTGGAATCAAGGACGTCAAAGCAAATGCCTCACTGGCACTTGGGACTTTAAATACAAACATATATAATCTTGCCAATATGTATAATTGTCTCGCTAGTGAAGGAAAATACAATCATCTCTATACAATTGAAAAAATTACTAATGATGATGGTAAAGTCCTTTACCAGCACGAACAAGAAGATAAACAATTGCTGGAGCAAGATAGTTGTTTAGAATTATCACAGCTATTAACATCTACATTTAATAGTACATTTAGTACCTATCTTCAAGCAACAATGGCTTCTTATCAACTTGATAATATCAACGCCTGTAAAACTGGTAGTACCGATGTTGATAACCTGGCTGTAGCTTATAATCCACAAGTCCTGGTTGCCAGCTGGGTCGGCTACGATGACAATCGTAAAATGGAAACAGCTGATGACAAAACTGTTGCTAAAAAAACCGTTATCGATGTTTTAAACTATACCAATGAAAACAAAGATGTTACATGGTATCAGCCAACCGAAGACCTACAGCAGATTGCAATCAATCCACTAACCGGTGATTTTGATGAAAATGGTACAGTCTATTGGTTTAAAAAAGACTAATCCCGAAGTTTACACTTCGGGATAGAAAATCTTATGATCATTTTTATTTTTCTTAGAATTTACAATTGCCCCAACAATTTCTGATACTTCTGGTAAAAACCGGAGTTCTTCATCAATTAATATTTCAATTTCACTGAGTTCTTCAGTATTTCCATAATAACGATAGGGAACTTGGCTTTGATCATCACTTACAACATAATAACGAGGATCATAGCCTTTTTTTTCATAAAATGATTCAGCTAATTGTTTTTCATGTTGATCGAGCAGATCATGATAAATAAACAATCGTCGATCTAAAAAGCGTGTACATAAATCTTTCAAAATCTCGTCATTGCCTTCTTTTAAGACTGTAAAATAATAAAAAACGATCCCCTCATCTAATTTAGTATAATCATTTTCATCGACATGTCCATCAAGAAACGGCTTTAAATAACGAATATCTCCAAAATCATAACCAGCTGCATAAAGATCTTTCATTCTCCTAAAAATACTAATTAATACCTGTTCATAACTCCGGGCTGTGGGGTGATAATAAACTTGCCAATACATATGATATCTGGCTAAAATATAATTCTCGATTGCTTGTACACCAGAATTCTTAAAAACGATCTTTCCATCACAAACAGCCATCACTCGTAAAATTCGGGATAAATCGAATTGCCCATAAGTAGTACCACTAAAATAAGAATCTCTAAGTAAATAATCCATCCGATCAGCATCAAGTTGACTCGAAACCATCTGTACTAAAATTTTATTAGGATGTGTTTTTTCAATAACACTACTTACTCTATGTGAAAAACCATGATCAAATTTTTCTAAAAGATCATGTACTTCGGTCTTTCCGTTAATAATTTTAATTGTATATGCTTCGTGGTTTAAATCAAAGGCATCTTCAAAACAATGCGAAAATGGACCATGACCAATATCATGGAGTAAAGCTGCACACATTACTGTTAACTTATCATAATCATTTAAATAGGCTCCGATTGCACTATTAAAAATCATTTTTCGAGCAATAAAGTAAACCCCTAAAGAATGACAAAAACGCGAATGTTCCGCACTTTGATAGACCTGATGCGTCCCGCCTAATTGCTTGATTCTCCGAAGTCGCTGCATTTCATGACTATTGATTAAATCTAATATCAATGGTTGATCTACATGAATATAATTATGTACTGCATCACGAAAAACCTTACTATCTGTTAATTTCGTCTGTTCTAATCGATATGCCGCTTGATTCATCAGTCTTCCTCCTCGTATTCCTCAAAACGATATGTTTATTCTACATTTGGGTACTTCTTTATATCAACTTTTGATAAAAACATTTCTAAAGGACGAATAAATGTTTTTTATCATCATACATAGCTTGATAAATAACAACTTCCTCCAATGTTTCACTATCTAACCCAATATTCATAACATAATATAGTTTGCCTTTGAAATGTCGATATAAATGTCGAGTCTTTAATTTTCGTTCCACGTTCTCACCACTTTTTCTATTTTCATTATAATACATCTTAAAAGTTTATGCTATAATTGAGTCTAGGAGGTATGACATATGTACATTAAAATCAATGAAGCAACAAACTATATTAAGACCCAATATCATGGAAAAATTGATTTAGCAATCATTCTCGGTTCAGGTCTAGGCCCACTTGCAGATGAAATTGAAAATCCTATCGAATTAGATTATCGCGATATCCCCCATTTCCCGATTTCTAATCTCATTGGACATGCCGGCAAGTTAATTATCGGTACATTAGAAAATAAAACAGTAATTGCCATGAAAGGACGTTTTCATTATTATGAAGGCAATGACATGGATATTGTTACACTGCCAATTCGTGTATTTAAAAGACTGGGAATTGATAATTTAATTTTAACTAATGCTTGCGGAGGAATCCGTGAAGATTTAAATCCTGGACAAATTATGCTGATTAAAGATCATATTGGTTTATTTGCCCCAAGCCCACTACGTGGTCCTAATCTCGATGAATTCGGCCCTCGTTTTAAAGATATGAGTGAAGTCTATAATCGAAAATTAGGAAAACTTGCTCATCAAGTTGCCGATGACAATAATATTAGTTTAAAAGATGGTGTCTATGCTTTTTTTAAAGGCCCAATGTATGAAACACCAGCAGAAATATTAGCATATAGAGCCTTAGGTGCTGATGCAGTGGGAATGTCCACTGTACCAGAAGCCATTGTTGCTCGTCACTGTGATATGAAAACTCTGGGAATTTCGTTGATCACTAATAAAGCCGCAGGACTTTCAAACCAAGAATTAAATCACCAAGAAGTTGTAGAAGCGGCTAATAAAGCAGAAAAAGACCTAGTTACTTTAGTAAAAGGCATTATAAAAAATTGGTAAACTAAAAGCATCATACTAAACTGACCCTATAGAAAACACATTTATCGTGTTTACTCTATAGGGAACAATTTAAAGATGCTTTTTTATTTTATTTGCACAGTATTTAATTTTCGATTAACTTCACTAATGTCTTTATCATCCATAGCCCGAAGATACTTAATTGGTTGATTGGAATCATAAACATCTATTTGATCGACCCCTAATAACCTATCTCCATCTTCACCGTAAATATATCCTTGTCCTGCTAAATCAATGTTTGATTCATCAAAAACAGAAACAAGCTCATATTTGTTTGGATCCTTAAAAACATCATAGTATCTAACTACTGCTTTCACGACAACTGCCTTACCAACCTTTTGATCATTTACCCTAATATGATTTCCTTGATAAAAATATACTCCCTCCAGACGATATCCATCCATAGCCTTAACTTGCTGCTGTGCAAAATTTGCCGCCCATTCCTTATCATATGCTATTTTTTCTTGACAGGCTGTCATTATAAAAAGAAATAGTAATAAACAAATAAATTTCTTTAATTGTTGCATTATCCTCTCCTCCACAAGCTATTATATCATAAAAATATTTTTTTATTTTAAATAATCTTTATATTATCTAAGTTCTAATGATATTTACAAAATCTATAAAAATAATACAAATCCTAATAAATACTAGTCATTTAACCGATTAACGGACTAATCGTAAAGCTCATTATTTTTAATAAACCATGAAAAAATTTCAAGTCTTGAAAAAAAACACACGCTAGAATGCGGGTTTCAAGCTGTTTGTTACTAATTTGTTACTAATTTAGTATATTTTATATTGTTTCTTCAGGCTAAAAATTATCCTCCAAATACCTCTCTATCATATAATAAAAATGTCTGGAGTTTAGAGAGTTCCAGACATGAGGGAGGATTAAAAAAGTTTAGTATTAACGGTTTGTGTTTATGTATATTTTTATAATAAATCCATCCCCTAATATCGATAATAGCACAAAAAAATAAAAATTAAATATTTAATCAATAATTAGACTTTAGATTACATCATAAGTAACTTTAATACACAAAATATTTATAATAAGAATGAGGTGTTAAATACGAACTTAAAAGAAAGAAAATTACAAGAAGCTAAAATAAAATTAACAGCATTAGAAGAAAAACTGAAACTTTTAGAAATATCTGACATACCA
>NZ_JAHOCB010000076.1:0-9287 GCF_019125875.1 Erysipelatoclostridium sp. MSK.23.31
AAATATAAGAAAACTGGAGCAGGATATATTTCCCCTCCAGTTTTAGTATAGAGCCAGGATGTCTTGACGACATCCTTTTTTAATTAGCACATATTACAAATGATTACTAATAAAATGAATAAAACTAAGATCAATGTAAAAGAATTATCTTGGCATGCCATTGTAATCGCCTCCTTTTTATTACATACAATAGATACCTACAATAACTAGAATAATAAACAAGACATAGATGTTTACATTAGTGCATTTACAGTTATTCATCAAATCCCCTCCTACCACCTACATATTATAAATTATGTTAAAATAACAATTGGCAATGTGTTTTTGCCTAATTTATTGAAATTAGATGCGATAAATAGTATAATTGTAACGTTATGGAAAGATAAGGAGGAAAGATATGAAATTAGGTAAATGTGCTGCGGCACTAGTCGTGACTAGTTTCTTATTAACTGGTTGTCAAAACAGCTCGAAAACAGTTAAAGAAGATGGGAAATATGTAGTTGCTTCTTTAAACAGTGGGAAAAAAGATAAAAATATTTTTGCGGATGATATTTTTAACGATGTAATATCTACTGCCAGTGGAAAAAGTTCATACTTTAATGCCGTGCTTCAACAATTAATGGATCAAAAATTCCCAATCGATGAGGATATGGAAACTGATGCTAATGAAACAGTTGATCAAATCCAAACTTACTATGAAAATCAATATGGCGATAATGCTGAAACTCAATTACAAACAGCGTTAAGTTCAAGTGGATTTAATTCACTTGATGAATATCGTGAAAACATGGTGAGAGTCTATCAAAGATGCAACTTTTTATTAGCTTACGTTGAAAAGAACTTTGATGAAGTTTTCGATGATTATTACACTCAAGCAAGTCCACGTGAAGCTAGTCTTATTAAAGTTTCAATGACTGATGTTGAAAATCCAACAGCTGATGAAACAGCAAAATTGAGTGAAGTCACTGCTTTATTAAGCTCAAGTAAAAGTTTTGGAGATATCGCCAAAGATTACTCTGATGATACAAACACTAACAAGAATAAAGGAAAATTAGGTATTGTAGATACTACAAGTGGTCTTTCACAAACATTTGGTAGTGATGTTGAAACTAAAATATTAGCACTTGCCAGTGGTGAAACTAGTGAAGCCATAAAAGGTACTGATGGATATTATTTTGTAAAAGTTACTAGTACTGATAAAGATAGTATAAAAAAAGAAATAAAAAAAGATTTATCTATTGATACTCCATTGATTGCATATGATAAGTATATGAGCTATATTGTTTATCAATCTTATAATGTTAAATACGATGATAAAAATACTGAAAAAATAATTAATAATGTAATTGATGAAGCTTTAAAAGAACGCGAAACTAGCCGAGGAGGAACAAACTAATGAAGAAAAAAATATTTCCTTTAGCAATAGTTGCAACTCTTTTGGTCGGATGTAGTTCTTCTAGTGCAACTACTTATACTTCAGAAATAAAAGATGGAGATAAGACTATTGCAACTGCTGATGATGTTAAAATTAGTAAAAATGATGTTTACCATTATTTACTAAAAGAATATGGAAGTTCTGAAGTTCTTTCATTAGCTTTAACTTATATTGCTGATCAAGAACTGACAGATAAGGATGCAGTGCAAACTAGAATTAATGAAAAGGTTGCAAGTTTTACTGAAAACTTAACTACTTCATTAGAAGAATATGCTAAACAATATGGTTATGAAACTGAACAAGAATATATCGATGGTGTTTTAACTTTAGGAGTAAAACAAACCATGCTTAAAGAAAAATATATTAAAGATAACTATGATGACCTGGTTAAAGAATACAAAGTTAAATATTTAAAAATTATTACTTTAGACACTGAATCAGCTGCCTTAAGTTTAATTGATAAAGTTAAAGATGGCAGTGATTTTGACACTTTAATGACTGAAAACAATGGTACTGATGCTGGTATGGTCACTACTAAAACAAGCAGTGTCGACTCAAAAATTATTAAAAAATTAGATAAATTTACTAAAGATGGTATTTATAATAAAGTGATTAAGACATCTGAATCTAAATATGCTGTAGTTTATGTTTACAATACAGATAAAAAAGATCTAAAAGATGAAATTATTACTAATTTAGCTTCTGTTAGTGATATGTCTACAAAAATGGAAACATATTATTTAAAGAAATACAATTTTGATGTATACGAATCAGCAATCAAAGATGAAATTAAAGAATCAAATGAAGATTATTTCGGATAAGGGGTTTCCCCTTATCTTTTTTCTATGTTAGAATAATATTATGGAGGACTTATAGAAATGGAGAATTGTATCTTTTGTAAAATCGCTAATAAAGAAATACCTGGTAAAATTGTATATGAAGATGATTTATGTCTAGCTTTTTTAGATTTGAGTCAAACAACTAACGGACATACATTAGTTGTTCCTAAAACACACTATCAAAATATTTTAGATGTTGATAAAGAAGTTTTGAGCCATCTAATCAAAGTAACAAAAAAGCTTACTAACCAAATAATCACTAATTTAGACGCAAAAGGCGCGAATGTGCTTACCAATGCAAATGAAGTGGCTGGTCAAACTGTTATGCATTTTCATATCCATATTATTCCAAGATATAATGAAACAGATCAAATCAAAATCGACTTTACTGATCGTAGTCAAGAAGTTGATTTAGATAATATTTTTAATAAAATAAACAGCTTATAAAACTTAGATATTTTCGCTAAATTAAAGTAATTTACTCTTGTATATTACTTATTTAGCGTTTTTTTATCAAAATCATTTTAAATTGATTATCCTATCTGTAATTATAAAAGTTAAAAAAATGACGATACTTAATCTAAATGTTATAATTTATTTAAAATTATTGACTTTGGAGGAAGTTAAAACTATGAAGTATTTTTTAATCGAAGGTATCGTTACTCATCCTGAACGAATGACAAATGAAATGATGCAAGAGCATCAAAAATATACAAATCTTTTAATGAAAGCGGGGAAAGTACTCTTTTCGTCATTAAAAAGCGATATGAGTTCTTCAATAACTGTAATAAAATCTAGAAATGAAACTGAAATACAAGAATTTTATAAACATGAACCACTTTTTAATAATAATGTGTTAAGTTATCACATTTCCGAATTGCAAATACATTATCATACTTCTGAAACTGCTAATTGGTTTTAAAGTGATCGTAAAAATTCTTAAATTTAAATAATTAAATTGTTATTTATACTTCTATTTCATTAATAGGGTAAAGGAATAAATTTGATAATTTATTCTCCCATTGAACCGTACGTACGTGTCTCGTATACGGCTCTACATTTATATCACTCTTAAGATAATAATCTAGGTGATAGACTAAACCTGGTCTATCACCTTTCTTTATGCTTAGAACTTTTAGCGATATTATAAAATTGACTATATTCATTCCACTTCTCCTATACCAGCCTAACCTTGTGTTTGCACACTTATAAATGTCATCTTCACTAAATCTACATTTACATGCTTTGTTTAATTTCATTAGATTTCTATATATTGCCTTTGGCTTCTTCCACCTCTTGCACAGTCATTTTGTCTATTCCAGGTACTCCTTTATTTTGTTTGACCTTTTCGATAGTCATTTTCAAATTCTCTTTACTTTTACCATCTAGGATTACGTTTCCCAGTTCTAGGCTACCCTCACTTTCGAACTATCCAAATATTGCTTATAGTGATTTGCACTCTATAAACGTTTCAGTCCTTCATCATTTCTGACTACTATGACTTCATCAGACTTCTTGTGATAAATCTTTTTCTATCGATGGTATCATTACTGTTTTTAACAGTTTACTGGACTTCATCGTCCACAAGGTCTCCCGAGGTAAGGCATACATCTTTTTTTATCTTCACAGGTTTTTGATTTACTGTCTTGGTTTGTTCTGCAACCTTATCTCCCATTCAGCCTCATCAAATTTCTTTTCGTAATCTCGAATATTTCGCTACACCAATTCCATCACCCATAGCATCACTACTAATGGTTTGTGGTTCACTACTCTTAGCGGTAAATACCCGTGGTGGGACTTTCACCAGCTAAATGTATGCCATGCTCGGCACACAGAAAAAGAGTAATTCTGTCAAATGATAGAATTACTCTTTTTAATAAGTTTTACAATCTTAATTTAATTCATTTTTGGTTTATAAAAGGCTCTATTTTCTAAAGCAAAAACTCGTTTTGAAAAACCACCTGGTTCTACTGTCTCTAAAGCTTTATCTAGCATATTGATCCGAGCATCCATATTATCAATTAAATAAATTACCTCTGCTTCTTTGATTTGTGGCAGTATTGGTGAACCAAATTCGTTTTTTCCATGATGAGATAAAATTATATGTTGTAACAGCGTAACTTCTTCACCCTCAATATTCATTTTATCAGCCATTTCTTTGATCATTGCCTGAGAGATTGATATATGACCCAATAATTTACCCTCGATTGTATATTCAGGTACAACTGGACCACTTAGTTCTACTGTTTTACCTAAATCATGTAATGTAATTCCCGCAAATAACAAATCTCTATTTAATGATGGATATAATCGAGCCAAAGCATCAGCTATCCTTAACATGCTGCAAGTATGATATGCTAATCCAGATACATACTCATGATGATTTTTACTAGCAGCAGGATAAATTGTTAATTTTTCAACATGTTCGTTGAATAATGCTTTAACTAACTGATTTAACTTAAGATTGTTAATTCGCTCAATAAAAGTATAAATCTCCTTTACAAGTTCTTCTCCTGTTTGTGGCGCACTTTTTAGAAATTTAACTTGTTCTTGAGGTTCAGTTGAAGCAACAACAATTTTGATTATCTTCATTTGGCGATCTTCATTATATTTGATTACATCACCTTTTACTTGTACAACACAACCCATAACTAACTTTTCTACTTGCTCATTAGTTGCATTCCACAATTTAGCATCGATTGTCCCAGTAGCATCTTGTAAAGTAATACTAAGATAGGTAGAACGATTGGCCCCATTTGTTTTTCCAACAACAACACGGTTAATCAGTGCCTCAATTACTACGCCTTCATCACCAGGTTTTAATTCATTTATTTTATTCATCATCCAAGGCTCCTTCTCTATTTAATAATTCTTTAATATGCTCATAATTGTAACCTTTTCTTAAAAGAGTATCAATGATTTTTTCTTTTAAATGAGTACCTTGATATCTTTTTGAATACTTTTTCTTTTGTCTTGAGAATTCTTTTTCCAAAGCTTCTTGTTCTTGTTGATCATCAAACTCAAAATCAAAATCACTAAGTGCTCGTTCAATTGTTTCAGAAGTAAAGCCTTTTATATAAAGTTTATCTCGAATTTTCTTCACCATTGCTTTATAAGAAAAACTAGTATTACGACTATAAATGGATTCAATTAATGTGGTGGCAGCATTATACTCATCGTCATCATCATCAATCTCTTCTAAACATCGATCAATAATTTGACTATCAATTCCATAACTCCGTAAATTATAAATAGCTTTATTTAAGCCAATTCCAAGTCGTGTACAGCGTTTTAAATAATTTAAGGTATATGCTTCATCATTTATTAAATTCTTCTCTTGAAGTAACTCTAGCGTTGCATCTAACTGTGTATCATCATAATCACCACTATCCATTAACTTCTTTTTCATTTGATTATAAGTATAATCTTTTACTGTGAGTAATTTTAACGCTTTATTATAGGCCCGAGAAACTTGTTCAAAATCTTTTAAAACATCAAATAACTCTTTATCAATAACTTTATTTGGCTCTAATTGATAAGCTTTAATTAATTTATCATTTACCTCAACAATAATCTCACTTTCATCAAATAGAAAAACAACTTCATTTATCCCTCTTTTAACCGGATATATCGACTTGACCGTATATGAATAGTGTTTCGAATTAATTGCTTGCTGATAAACAGCAATTACCTTTTCATAAAATACTTCACTACTAAACTTCATTGCACTTAAGTATGCGGCTTCTGCCATTTTAGAATAATTATGATTAATTAATTTTAGTAGGATTTCCACTAGTTCCGATGTTTCTTTAAAAAAGTACCCATTTACACCGTCATCGATAACATCCTCCAAATTTTTATCATAGCGTGCAACAGCAGGTATTCCACTTGCCATCGCCTCAATATAAGTCAATCCTTGAGTTTCAGTTATTGAAGCAGAAACAAATACATTTGATAAATGATAATAACTTGGTACCTCATTACTAGGCTTAGGGCCGGTAAAAATCACATAATTGCTGATATGATCATCTTTTACTAATTCTTTCAATTCCTCTAACTGTGGTCCTCCACCAACAATCAAGCAAAGTACATTATCATTTTCTTTAATAACTTCCTTCATTGCATCAATTAATACTTCAATACTTTTTTCTTTCGCAATTCGTCCTAAAAAAGTTACAATAAACTGATCTTTAATTCCATATTTGTCTTTAATTTGCTCAATCAATTCAGTATTTTTATTTTTAGGATCAAATTTTTCTAGTTCTAATCCTGTAGGAATAATATGGACGTCTTTATTTAAACCATATAATTCTAATGCTTCTTTAGTCTTTAAAGAAGGTACGATTAATTCAGTACTTTTATCACCATAAAATTTACTAATACGTGTAATTGCCTTTTTGATCAAACCATCAATAGCTCCAGAATTTACAGGATTAACATAATGAGAATAATCTGCCCACATCGTATGATACGTATAGACAACAGGAATATTAAGAGTTTCTCCTACGATTCTTCCAAATATTCCTACCCCAAATTCAGTTTGAACGTGGATAACTTCAATGTTCATTCCCTTAATTTCACGCATTCCTTTGAAGGAATAAATATTACAAGCCCGGTAACCATACAGGGCTTGTATTTCCAATCCAGGAACTCTTAAGATATTATCATGAGGATCATCCATATAATCACTATCACTAGGTAACTCGCTAGTAACAACAACTACATCATGTCCATGTTTTACTAATTCATCTTTCAATATTTTAGTTGATGTCGCTACCCCATTAATATCAGGGATATATGTATCTGAAAAAATTGCTATTCTCATTACTTTACTCCGATCTATTTATTTCTCGATTAGTTGCAAAAATGATACCACCAATAATTAGTCCTAAATAGTAGGTTACAAAGCGCCATACTAATAATGTTGTTGGCGTACCAACAGCCCCTAAAATAGGGCTAAATAACATATAATAAACTCCTTCGCTCCCGCCACTTGCTCCAGGAATCGGAACAAAGGCAGTAATCATATAAACAAATGAACAAATACCAATAAAATCGAATATTTGGATAAATGAAACATTAAGGTTTAATGCTTTTGCTGCAAAGAAGGGAATACTATACATAATTAATAATTTAAACAAATTAATTAATGATGATTTTATCAATACATTCTTATTTTTTAATAACACGTTTAACTCTGTTCTAAAGTTTTCAAGTGAACGTGCAATCTTAATAGAAGTATCTTCATAGTTTTTTACAATTCTTATTTTACTTAACGCTTTTACAATATTATTACAAATAAAATCTTGTAATCGCTTTGATTTAGCACCTAAAAATAGTCCAGTAATAACAAAGAAATTAATCAAGAAGCCTAAAATTGCTAATGAAAAAAATTCTGAATACATTGAACTATAAGCCTGATAACGGAAAATCATCACTACTGCAGTAAATAAAACTAGTACTGACTGGTAAACAATAAAAGCCATCAATAAAATACTAGCAGAGTTAGTTGGGGCAATTCCCTGCTTATTAAAAATATAGACTTGTGCAAATTGACCCCCACTAGAAAAGGGGGTAACCCCATTAAAAAAAGTTCCTGAAATCGAATTTACAAACCCTTGCTTATAACTATAATCCTTTTTATATAACTTACCAAAAGTATATAGATTAATTCCATCTAATAAAAAATATATAGACATTAATGCAAAGGAAATAACAATCCATAAAGGCGAGGCCGTTGTTAATGCTCTTAAAGAAGCATGTAAATCATCTTTCATTGTAAAATAAATTACAGTTGCCCCTAAAACAAGAATTAAAATAATGTTAAGGAAATATTTTTTATTAGATTTCTTATCCATAAGCTTTCCTCATATTAGAGGTTCAGCGTTTCTTCATACACCTCTAATAATTCTTTCCCTATCTTTGATAGTTCTCTCTCTTTAGCTACTTTATAGCCTTGCTCAACTAATGAAGGATATTCTCCGTTAATCATCTTTTTAATGATTTCAACAAAATCATCTGTGTGGTTACCTTTGTAACAGTTCACGCCATTTTCTAACCAATCTGAAAAAACAGGAATATCACGCAGTAAAACATTACATTTACTTGCCAAAGCTTCCAATACAACTATTCCCTCAGTTTCTTCTCTTGATGGGAAAAAGAATATATTACTTCTTACATAAGCCCCTTTAATTATATCACCGCTAACATAGCCTGGTAAAATAACATTTTGAGGTAAATCATCTAGTAAATCTTTAATCTTTTTTGTAGGACGTGATAATTTAATATCACCAAACCACATAAATTTATACTCAGGCAATTTCTTTGCCACCGATACAAAAGTATCAAATCCTTTTCTTTCAAATAGCCAACCTACCGAAATAATAACAACATCTTTAGAATCAATTTTGTATTGCTGAATAAACGATTCAATTTGTTCTTGACTAGGATTAAACTGTGTTAAATCAACACCATTCGAAACTGCTTTAATTGGAAGTGTAATTCCATAAGATTCTAAAATCCGCTTTGAATAAGGAGTCGGAGTTACAATATAATCACCTTTTGTATACATACTGATCAGCCATTTTTTATAAACCCCTGAAACAGTATTAGAAAACATAAAAGAATTTTTAAAATCTTCTTCTGTGCTATGAGCATGATATACAATCTTTTTATTATACTTTCGTGCTTGATTTATTATCTTAAAACTATCAGGCCATACAGTATTAATGTGGAGAATATCATAATCCAAATCATCCTTATCTGTAGTATAAGGGATTCCTGATAATTCTAATGCTTTTTTTTGATGGACAAAAGCACGACCAATTCCTGATTTTTTGATAGCATCTTCTTGTCCAAAATATAATTTAATTTTCATTTTATCACCATATCTATTATACTACAAAGTAGTCCTAATTTAAAGGATTATAAGTAAGGCATACTTCGGTTTAGAACAAAGAAAAAAGGATACGCAGAGGTATCCGTAAATAAAAAAAAAACCGGCAGCTTGCTAT
>NZ_JAHOCB010000077.1:0-2500 GCF_019125875.1 Erysipelatoclostridium sp. MSK.23.31
CCGTATTTTCCGCTTCCGTATTTTCCGCTTCCGTTTTTCCGCTTCCGTTTCCGCAGTAAAAAAAAGTGAGGAACTGGGTTACCCGGGGCACCTGTCACTTTGGAAAAAAAAAAAGAAAAAAATATACGCTAAGATTTTTGGAGAATAGCTTAAATTGAAGTTTTTCTCGGCAAGAAATACGTAGTTAAGGCAGAGCGACAGAGAGGGCAAAAGAAAATAAAAGTAAGATTTTAGTTTGTAATGGGAGGGGGGGTTTAGTCATGGAGTACAAGTGTGAGGAAAAGTAGTTGGGAGGTACTTCATGCGAAAGCAGTTGAAGACAAGTTCGAAAAGAGTTTGGAAACGAATTCGAGTAGGCTTGTCGTTCGTTATGTTTTTGTAAATGGCCTCGTCAAACGGTGGAGAGAGTCGCTAGGTGATCGTCAGATCTGCCTAGTCTCTATACAGCGTGTTTAATTGACATGGGTTGATGCGTATTGAGAGATACAATTTGGGAAGAAATTCCCAGAGTGTGTTTCTTTTGCGTTTAACCTGAACAGTCTCATCGTGGGCATCTTGCGATTCCATTGGTGAGCAGCGAAGGATTTGGTGGATTACTAGCTAATAGCAATCTATTTCAAAGAATTCAAACTTGGGGGAATGCCTTGTTGAATAGCCGGTCGCAAGACTGTGATTCTTCAAGTGTAACCTCCTCTCAAATCAGCGATATCAAACGTACCATTCCGTGAAACACCGGGGTATCTGTTTGGTGGAACCTGATTAGAGGAAACTCAAAGAGTGCTATGGTATGGTGACGGAGTGCGCTGGTCAAGAGTGTAAAAGCTTTTTGAACAGAGAGCATTTCCGGCAGCAGAGAGACCTGAAAAAGCAATTTTTCTGGAATTTCAGCTGTTTCCAAACTCAATAAGTATCTTCTAGCAAGAGGGAATGGGTGGGAAAAAAAAAAGAGATTTCGGTTTCTTTCTTTTTTACTGCTTGTTGCTTCTTCTTTTAAGATAGTTATCTGGTTGATCCTGCCAGTAGTCATATGCTTGTCTCAAAGATTAAGCCATGCATGTCTAAGTATAAGCAATTTATACAGTGAAACTGCGAATGGCTCATTAAATCAGTTATCGTTTATTTGATAGTTCCTTTACTACATGGTATAACTGTGGTAATTCTAGAGCTAATACATGCTTAAAATCTCGACCCTTTGGAAGAGATGTATTTATTAGATAAAAAATCAATGTCTTCGGACTCTTTGATGATTCATAATAACTTTTCGAATCGCATGGCCTTGTGCTGGCGATGGTTCATTCAAATTTCTGCCCTATCAACTTTCGATGGTAGGATAGTGGCCTACCATGGTTTCAACGGGTAACGGGGAATAAGGGTTCGATTCCGGAGAGGGAGCCTGAGAAACGGCTACCACATCCAAGGAAGGCAGCAGGCGCGCAAATTACCCAATCCTAATTCAGGGAGGTAGTGACAATAAATAACGATACAGGGCCCATTCGGGTCTTGTAATTGGAATGAGTACAATGTAAATACCTTAACGAGGAACAATTGGAGGGCAAGTCTGGTGCCAGCAGCCGCGGTAATTCCAGCTCCAATAGCGTATATTAAAGTTGTTGCAGTTAAAAAGCTCGTAGTTGAACTTTGGGCCCGGTTGGCCGGTCCGATTTTTTCGTGTACTGGATTTCCAACGGGGCCTTTCCTTCTGGCTAACCTTGAGTCCTTGTGGCTCTTGGCGAACCGGGACTTTTACTTTGAAAAAATTAGAGTGTTCAAAGCAGGCGTATTGCTCGAATATATTAGCATGGAATAATAGAATAGGACGTTTGGTTCTATTTTGTTGGTTTCTAGGACCATCGTAATGATTAATAGGGACGGTCGGGGGCATCAGTATTCAATTGTCAGAGGTGAAATTCTTGGATTTATTGAAGACTAACTACTGCGAAAGCATTTGCCAAGGACGTTTTCATTAATCAAGAACGAAAGTTAGGGGATCGAAGATGATCAGATACCGTCGTAGTCTTAACCATAAACTATGCCGACTAGGGATCGGGTGGTGTTTTTTTAATGACCCACTCGGCACCTTACGAGAAATCAAAGTCTTTGGGTTCTGGGGGGAGTATGGTCGCAAGGCTGAAACTTAAAGGAATTGACGGAAGGGCACCACCAGGAGTGGAGCCTGCGGCTTAATTTGACTCAACACGGGGAAACTCACCAGGTCCAGACACAATAAGGATTGACAGATTGAGAGCTCTTTCTTGATTTTGTGGGTGGTGGTGCATGGCCGTTCTTAGTTGGTGGAGTGATTTGTCTGCTTAATTGCGATAACGAACGAGACCTTAACCTACTAAATAGTGGTGCTAGCATTTGCTGGTTATCCACTTCTTAGAGGGACTATCGGTTTCAAGCCGATGGAAGTTTGAGGCAATAACAGGTCTGTGATGCCCTTAGACGTTCTGGGCCGCACGCGCGCTACACTGACGGAGCCAGCGAGTCTAACCTTGGC
>NZ_JAHOCB010000078.1:0-8751 GCF_019125875.1 Erysipelatoclostridium sp. MSK.23.31
TTGTCTGTTCTCCCTCTTTTATCTGCTGATCTACTTCGTAGGTAGCAGAAAAAGTATCTGTTCCCGATTGCTCGATATTCCATACAAGCACATCTGTAACTGTGGAACTGGTCGGTATATCGGTTCTAATGGTATCTACATTCAAGTCCTGCAATTCCTTTGTCAGATAATTGTTGATTGCCTGCGTCCTTGCTTCAATCGCTTCTTTGCTGTTGCTCCATGTGTAATAGGACTTCGCAAAATTCTTCACGAAATTTTCTATCCCGTTGGTGTCCTGCAAGCGAAGCTCTATGATTTCTTTTTCATGGGTCGTGTGTTGGTCGATAGCCGTAAAATTCTTATACGCCCCAAAGCTCACGCTTGCGATAAGCACCGCCCACAACGCAATCACGGTTTTTTGATGTGTGCCTACCTTGACAGTACGCACCTTTTTTTCTTTGATATTTTCTGTCTGTTTCTTATTCTTCTTAAACATATTTTCTGAGTCCTTTCTATTGTTTTACTCGTCCTGCACCAATTAAGTGCTGTTGCCAGTAACTACTATTTAAGTCTGCATATCCTATCGGATTTCCTGCATGGTACATCTGGTTATTTCCTACATAAATTGCAACGTGCGTTACATAAGTACCAGCGTTATAGGTAGAATGGAAAAATACCAAGTCCCCAGCCTTTGCCTGCGAGAGTGGCAGATGTTGGGTAGCGTCATACTGTGCTTGTGCCGTTCTCGGTAAGGAGATACCAGCTTTTCCATAGCACCATTGCGTCAATCCCGAACAGTCAAAGGAAGTGTTGGGATTGCTACCGCCATACACATATTTCCAGCCTTGATATTTCAACGCTTCATTCATGACCTTTTGTGCCAGTTCTCCCGATACCTGCGGTACAGTTAAATACTGATTGACTAATTCCACATAGAACATATTTCCATAGCCATACCGCCAGCCCCCATTCTTTGCAACGGCTATCGGGTTGGTGTAGGTTACTTTCTTTCCACCCGATTTTTCACGGGCGAAGCTCTCTGCAAGGTTAAAGGTGTGTTTCTTTCCTTTTCCTGCCACATATCCCACATAACCACCGCCATAGTTATAGGACTGTATCGCTACATTCAAATCGTCGATACCTTGATTTTTGCAGGAAGAAAGCAGGGACGCAAAATACTTACACCCCTGCTTGATTGAGCTTTCCGTATCTAAAGAGTTGGGCGGTAAACCAAGACTTTCTGAACTCTGCATAACATCTTCTGCCGTACCGCCACTTTCTACTTGAATGATAGCCAGTAGCACGTTGACATACTCGGAGATACCGTTTTCTCTGGCGTATTTTTCCACCATAGGCTGATGTTTCAAGACTTCTGCGGATAAATTCATACCCGTAATGCCAGAAGAAAAGTTGCTGTTCTCGTCGTCGCTGTCCGCACTAATGAGGACACCAAAGAAAAGGACTATGGAAAAGAGGATAGGAAACAGACTGCCAATAAGAGCGATATGTTTCAGTTTCATTTTTTCTTCTGTCCTTTCTTCGTTACAAGGTTACGGTTCTTTTCGGTATGTTCCGTTGTACGCTTTGATTGTTCAAAGGTCTGTTTCTTTGTAGTACGCTCTGCTTTGTAATTCTGGCGTGTTTCCTGCGATACTACTTTTTCTACATTCTGCCTATGTACTGGCTGTGCAGGCTGGGTCGCTTTCTTATCAGAAGCACCAGAAGATAACGGACGCTCTTTCACAACATTTGTCTTGACTGGTTCACTTGCTTTTGAAGTGGTCGCTGTGGCAGGACGTTTCACTTCCTGCATTTTTTCCGCACTCGGCTTTGGAATGGTTGAAGCTGTGGCTGGTCGCTCATGGGGACGGGTAGCTCCCGTTGTCGCTGATCCGTCCGTCTTTCTTTGTCTTGCTTCTTGTGCCTTTTGAAGCTCCATACGTTTGTCAGCGATATTCTGTCTATGCTGTTCCTGCTTTTCCAATCGTCCCGTCTGTCTGGACTGCTGTTCCTGCACCATTCCACGCTTGAAGTCAGACACGCTGGACTTTGCCTTTTCCTTTGCGGAATACACCGCATAAGCGGTCTGTGTCGGCATATCCTTGATATTCTCTTTGACAGCATTTGCCTTGTCTTTCACTTTATTTTTCGTATCTAAGACAGCACCCACCTTTGAGCCTGCACGATTTCCAAAGCTGGAAGTGGTATTGCCCCGATTTTCTTTAGAAACGGTATTTTTTCTTTCAGCCCGTTTGCCAGCAACGGCACTTCCAGCCACCGCACCAGCTACACCACCCGAAATACCGCCAGCACTTACCACCCTTGCAATACGGTGTTCCATACGCCTAGCCCGATGTCGCATAAACAGATACGGTCTGCGGAATATGCGTCGTCCCATGCTTTGACTGTCGCCAGCATTAAGTGAGAACATACTCATTAAGTCACCCAGCTTCATATAGATACCAGCGAAACACACTATCTGCAAGAACGCCACCATGAAAAACGGATAATCTGTGGAAATGTTATAAAACATACTGGAAATGCTGAACGCCACCGTTACAATGAGCGTTATTCCTGCCCGTGTCATTATAGTATTAAATACCCTTACGATTGCCTGCTTTGCCATGCTTTCATAGCTCGGTATCATAGAGAGCAGGAAACTAATCGGCAGGAACATAGCGAAAATGATAAAAAGTATCTGGCTGAACAACATCATACCCGTAAGCAAGAATACAAATATCGTGATACCTAAATTGAAGAACAAGAGGAAAAACACCATACCTAAACGGGTTACCACCTGCGGTATCGTCAGATTGTTGTTGTCGTTATCCTCGATTTCTGTTTTCACGACTTCCTCTCTGGTTTTTCCGTCCTCGTCCTCTGGACTTACTGATACCAGAGCTTCGACACGGTCTGTGCCGATTTCCTCTGCGTTGCTGTTCCCGAATTGAAGCAAGAGCCACGGCTGTTCCACTTGAATAGAAAATAAGCTGTCCCGTATCAAGTCCACGCTGTCCTTGCCCTCGCTGTCAGAATTAGGGAGCATGATTTTCGTTCCCAAGTCTAAAGAAGCGGTACTGATGTCTGATGAAAATTCATTTATCTTCTTAATGTAGTCGGGAGCATAGGCAATAAATGAAGCGGACAGCACGAACACCACCACAAAGTTGATAACAGCGTGAAGTGCCTTGCTGGTTTCCCGTTTGATAAGTCCCGTATAAGCAACATAAAGTCCCACCACTAAGATAATGAGAAGCAAAAATCCAACATAGAAGCCAGAGCTGGAAAAGCCGTTTGAAGTAACGCCTGCAAGGGTCTGTATGCTTTTTCCGATACTGTCTGCCATATCGTTAATAAAATCAAGTTTATAGGCTTCCTGCACCACATAGCCCGTTGCATTGCTTAAATAAAGGCTTATCGTCCAGACAAAGTTGGTAATGCAGTAAAGCCCGTACTGCACCGATTTTCCGATACCGTCCAGCCAGTTCCACGGAAGCCACGACCAGCTATTATCCACATAAAAATCAAGCTGGTAATTCGACAGCGGATATTTTGAATATAGATTTTCTGCGTTTATGGTATCGTCCACAAGCCCCGTCGCATGAGCCACCGTCCCCAGAAGTGAAAGCAGGATAAGGGAGAGTGCCACCACGAACAGAGCCATTTTGAGAAAGTGGAAAATCTTCTTTTTTGTGAACGCACCTTTTATCCTTTCTTTCATCACTCCACCTCTTTTCTCTGTACGGGCGGTCTGGTATCAAAGGCGTGTAGCAGTTCTTCAAATACTGGGTGTATCTGCACCACACCGACACGCCCGTATAAGTCCTGCAATAAGCATTGTCCGTTCTCCAAATCACGAAGCCGTTTCTGGTTGTTCTCGTCGTCCTTGTCGATACCGAAAAATTCTAAGGTCTGCTTTATCTCGTTAATGTCAGTAGAACGAAAGGCAAATTTCAAGCCGATATTGTTTTTCAGACTTTCCTTTGACACGTCCCCAGAAGATTGTGTAACGAAATAAACGCCTGCCTGCATAGCTCGCCCAGCACGAACCAGCTTATTTGATAAGGTTTCGCCTTGTGCTACATTTAAGAACGCCCACGCTTCATCAAGGTCTACAATCTTAAAAATGCTTCTGTCGCTGTGAATGAAGTCGAGTGCAAAGGTACTAATCACAATCAGCATAGACACCGACAATAATTCAATGGTCGTGTATTCCTCAAAAGTGGTATCTTTATCTGGCAGTACAAGGTCTGCTACTTGAATGATATTGAGCTGGTTATCCAGACTGATTGCATTTTCCACCGTACCGTCCGAAAACAGCAGATGTGCAAAGTCGTAGTCTGTGAAGCTGTCGATATGGTCTGCAATATTTCTTGATATGGGCGTATCTTCACGGCGAAGCTCGTCTATCACATGGAGTAAGCCCCGACTGTCGCTCTGGGTAACGGAGCGTACCGCCTTACGAAGTACGGGGAATTTTTCGCCGTCCCTAGAGGAAATACCCGTAAGGAATGTTAAGATGTCGATTGCCAGACTTTCAGCGTCTTTTACATTCTTCATAATCACAAACGGGTCAAGAAGTCCTGCATTGTCCTTGTCGCTGGTAAGATTTACGATATTGATTTCATGGGCTATCTCTGGGAGCGTTTCTTTCCAGTTGCCACGCTCGGCTTTGGGGTCTAAAATGACTGCTTGACCGCCAAACAACACCGAATAATACACCAGAAGATTGTTGCAGAACGACTTCCCACCGCCAAGAGAACCGACAAAAGCAGACGCAAGGGCGTTGGTAACTGTACCTTTTACGCTCTGCGAAGCCAAAGACGGTTGCAGGTACACATTTCTTCCCGTATCAACGGAATAGCCCATATAGATACCCGTAGTTTCTCCTAACTGCTGGGTCGCTCCAAAACCAAGCCCAGCCAAGAAGTCTGATTTTACATACTGCACATAGTCATTGATATATCGCTTGCTGGCAGGAAAAAATTCAGAATGAAGCCCCAGCATATCCCCAGCAGGACGCACCAGCTTTACATTGAGGTCGTCGTAAAAGTCTTTGACTTCATCACAACGGCGTTTTAATTCGTCCAAATCATCAGCCGATACACGCACTACATAAGAGAGCTTATACATACTTTCTTTGCTCTGGTCTAAGTCCGTTTCCAGCTCGTCCACGCTGTCTAAAGCGTCCACCACATTTGAGCTGGTTTCACTTCCAGCTTGATAGGCGTGATTATCCAAATCTTTCAATTCCTTTTTCTTATTGCGGACTGTCGTTAATGCTTTCCGATTTTCCACGATTTCTACATTCATAGAAGTATCAACGGGGAATGTGAATTGCTGTTGCTGGAAATAGAAGATTTCAGAGGACGGAAAATCAAGCTCCCCTACAATCGCATTGACGGTAAAGTAGGACACATAACTTTCCTTGTTCTCATGTTCCAATCGTAAATACCGCTGGCTTTCCTCAATCACACACCTTGTCGGGCGGATAAGGTCGTAGTGTTTTATCAGCGTTTCTTTATTCAATTTTTTCTTTGGTAGCTGGTACTCATAATCTTCATAGGCGATACCGTCCCTGCCGTAAAGATGTTCCATGAGATAGCCAAAATCATTGATTTCCAAGCGACGCACCTTAAAGCGACGGGAGATTTTATTTTCCAGTAACTTTTCCATTTTCATGTAACGGTTGATTTCATCATTCGGCATGGAAACAAAATCATTCATCAGCGTGTGGTTCACTTCATGGAGAAATTCCGTGAACGTCAGCCACGCCGATTTTTTGATGTTCTTCAGATTGAGCTGTTCTTCCGTAACCATGAGCTTAAAGCCAAGAAAAAAGCGGTAGTCCACTTGATTGTCCCCAATCATAGATACTAACGCTTCGGTCTGTTCGTCTATCTTCTGATAGGCAACTTCCTTTAATTTTCCAGTTACCAGCTTCTTTGACTGTTCCTGCATACTGCGTATGGAGCTTTCCGTAGCAATCTGCAAGGCATGAATTTTACCCTCACGGGACTGTGCGATTAGCTGTCGGAAACTGTCATGCACGATAAATTTCTGCTCTGCGGATAAGAAAGAATAGTTGTACGGTATCAGCTCATAGTAGGCGAATACCTCATTGTCCTTGTTCCAGACAAGGTTATTGTCAATATATTTTATCGGGAACATAGTTCACACTCCTTACTGCCGTGATTGTTTCATTGAGTATCTGCTTATGCAGTTTTACGGCTTTTCCTGCATAAGTGATTTTTGGTCGCAGGGCATAGGTTATCTGTGATTTCAAAAAGCTGTACGGCTTCTTTCCGTCAAAGGTTTTCTGCGACATAAACCAAGTGAGAGCAACGGGAATACCGAAGTATTTGAGAAATGCTCCCTCAATCATAGAAAGTGGGGGAATATCCCCAAACAGAATGATGATAAATTCTGTAATCACAAACCATGTAATCTGTGTAAAAGTAACGGGAAAGGGTAAGTTAAAGTCATTGATTGCATACAAGACTTTTTCCACGTTCCAGATACCCGTATAAGATTTAATCTTTTTCAAGTTCTTTCAGCTCCTTTCGTAAGTTTCTAAATGGAAAAGGACAGCCATTTTCAGACTGTCCCGTAAAGAGAAATACGCTGTCAGTAGCAACAATGCTTGTTGCTGATCTTCCAGCGTTAATATGGTATCTCGCACATACCTCGGCTTGTTTCAATGAAGCGACCACCCAGCTCCAAATCTCTCCCGTAGGCTTCATAGTCAATGTAGTTTTGTAAGTGGGGTGGAATATCGCCAAGTGCGTTCAGTTCGTCTACATAGTAGTAGGCAACATCTGTCATGCTTTCACAGTCGGGATAATAATAAATATCGTCCTTATGTTCCACGACTTCTTCCAGCGTCCCGTAGTGGCTGATAAATTCGTCCAGACATTCTACGATATAGTCGGGAAGTTCCTCTATCATTTCATACATCTCATTGAGTTCTTCAATGGAAACATACTCGCCAATCGCAATAGGAAAGTTTTCGGTATCGTGGATTGCATATTCCTCATACTGTTCATTCAAGCCGATTTTTTCTTTTACATCTTCCTCGTCAATAGGAAATGTGAACCAAGCACCGACTAAATAACCCTCATTGTATTTGCCAAGATTAGCAATGTAAACCGCCATATCATCAATCATAAGCACCACCTCATTTCCTACTCTGGCAGTTCAAAGATACCGTGTTCCGTTACTAAAAATTTTCCGTATTCCTGCAAGTGAGAAGCGTAGGCTTCAAAGTCAAAGTAATATTCTTGACAGTCCTCGGACAGATGTTTGAATATCGGGTCATTCATCAGCTTTTGCCTTGCAACATCTATCATGTTTTTGCAGTCGGGATAAACCGTAATCACGTTCCTGCAAATATAAAGTGCTTCTAAATTTTCATACACGGTAAGAAGTGATACATATTCTTCCTGCATATCGCTTGAAAGCTGGCAGTACATAAAATCTAATTCGTTGAGCTGATACACGCTGGTATGTTCGTGAACTTCATCAGCATAAGGCAACACCTTTTCGATAATACGATAATCTTGACTTTCTGCACCGATACCTAGCTTTTCTTCAAACTCGGCAACATCTATCGGCAAGTCGAACCAGTATGATATTGTTTCTTCGCCAGTTGTTCCTCTCGTTTCCACCAGCACCCTTGTTTCCTGCATTGTTCCTCACGTCCTTTCTGTTGTTTCATCACATCTTTTAAGGTCTGGTACGACATACCAAACACATATTTAGAAAAATCTTCTAACTGTCTTTCTTCATAGTCGGCAGGGCTCAGTCGTTTCATTTCATGCCATACCTTACGCTTGTAAGAGGGCAGGTCGGAAATGTATTCACAGCCGACGTTTGCCTGCATATCCTTAAAAATATCGCTCATTTCATCACTCCAATCTGAAATTTTGGTAAGAAAAAAGCAGTCAATCCTAAGACTAACTGCTTTGTGTGTGGATATAAAATCTAAATTCTATTGTATAACTTTTCTTAGCCAATTATCTCTAAAGAAAATCTGTTCGTCAGTATGAAACCAATGTTCTCCGTCATTCATAACGGTAAGATTTGCACAATGTCTATCAATAAATTTATCTACCGTTTGACGTGATGTAAGATTATCATGTTCAGCATACAAAATTTCAGTAGGCGTTTTCCAATTTATCGGGTTTGCCCGAACAAAACATAGATATTCCCACGATAATGTTTCTCCAAAATCAGTTGGTATTTCTTTTCTTTCAGAAAGTTCCTTTTCAGACACATTCGCCCAGCTCATCATATCTATTATAAGTTGTTCCATATCAAGTATAGGCGATATGAATAATGCTTTTTCAATCTTGAAATTCTGTAATGTGTGCATTGTAAAATAAGCTCCTATACTATTAGCAAGTACATATATGTAGTCATATTTTTCAGATATTTTATCGTAGACTTCCATAATTTTATTTTTTACAATCCACGGGAAATAGTCATTATAATCTACTCCAAAAACATCAAAATCTAAACAAATATTTTTGAACTGTTCAGCTTCAAGATAACTTCCACCTTTACCATGAACATATATCATTGCTTTCTTCAAAATAACGCCCCCATAAATCAGAATTTTATATATCCACATTATACCATTCTCATATCAGCACCACAATAAAATTTTATGCACCGATAATCTTATTGAACAGCTCTAACAGACACCATTTCATCACTCCAATCTGAAATTTTGGTAAGAAAAAAGCAGTCAATCCTAAGACTAACTGCTTT
>NZ_JAHOCB010000079.1:0-8181 GCF_019125875.1 Erysipelatoclostridium sp. MSK.23.31
TTGAGACATGCGCTCTGAGAGCAGGGCTATGCCCGCAAATGTAAAACCACCGGCTAAGCCGGTGGATATTTATTGCTTTGAATAGTGCTGAAACTTAGTATTTATACTATTTTAGAACTACTTATGGCAATTATTTGATGTTTTCGTTATCGTTATTTGTATCCTCTTTCGTTTCAGCTATTTTAGAAGTGTTTTCTTTGATAGCTTTAATTATTTGATCTGTTTTGATCCAAAAGATTATTATAGGTATAATCCAAAATATAAATCCAATCATCGTTACCCCTCCTCTTACATTTTTATAATACCATAATTTTATAAAAAATAAAAAAAGCGTTGATAAAATAATGCTTTTTTTTGATATCATATAAATGAGGTAGGAGTTATAAATCAATTGCTTTTGCAGGCATAATCTTATATAAGGAGAGGTATATATTATGAAAAAATCTATAAAGTTGTTTCTTTGTCTAACTTTAATATTTGTTTGTGCGTTCATGTCTCCTGTTGGAGTTAATGGTGCATCAGATTCTTCAAGTGAAGCTGTTTTATACGAGGCTGAATTCAGCCTGTCTAATCCAAATGAACAGACTAAAACGTTTAAAAATGGAGATAAAACAATTTGTTTAAAAATGGGTGAAGATTTGTCTTTAAAAACAAGAGAAACAATTCCAATCGGCTCATTTAACAGGTACTTTACTTATGATGATGGTATAATTACAATGAAAGCAAGGTATACTGGTTCGGTAAATCCATACAATTCTTTCATAACTGAAGTAAGTGATGGTAGATATAATTCTTTGGCTGGGACAACATTTATACGTGACAGGTATAGTTGGGGAAGCCTTAGTTATGCTCCATCTAATGCTTATGGTAAATATGAGGTTGATTACACTTTACCGGTAATAGGAGGAACTAAGACACACACATTAATGGTAAGTATCAAACCAACTTTTTCTGGTGGTGTTGTCAAAGTTACATTGGGATCTAATATTTAAAATTGTAGTTTATAAATTACATACACTATACTAGCACATAGCAATCTGATTTTAGCTTAATAAAAAGGCTTTAAGTGTTTTGAATCATTAAGTTTCATTTAAAATTAAATTGATATGGATAAGGATTGAGGCCTATAGTCTAAAGGTGTTAATCCTTTTCTTTTTAAATTTTTTTCTTTCGTAGTTGTGATAACGAATATATTATCTTATAGCTGCTTATAAATCATATGATTTATTTAGAGCTAAAAATGTAAATAATCATTTAAAAGAACAATTGTACTGAGAAAGTCTGCGTTATGAACAGGTACAGTGTTTAACCGGACTAATTACAGAAGTAAAGAATAGATGCAATAAAATTTGAAAAAATATTGAAATATTATTCAAAAAAAATGTAGAATAGAATTGTACTGTAGGAAGGCGTGGGTAATGCTCTAATCCAAATATTCCATCTGTGGGGAGTGATGAACTATATGTTCGTTACTCTTTTTTTGTAATGATTTAATTTGAAATTGTTGTATTGTGTCGCTCCGCGCGGATTATATGTATTTAGCGTGTATCAGATGTTTATCATTCAATTTTAAATTTGATTGATTTTATTTAAAGGCTTATTTCTATATTTTTTGTTCTGTGAACTGTATAATATATATTTATCTTACTTTGAGTTAAAAAATATATGGATATAGTATTTTTTTGTTGTGTTTTTTGATTTTATAAGCTGATATACTAATAATAAGGTGAAAGAAATGGTATTAGAATTAATATTGAAACAACTGAGCTTCAGATAGCTGTTGTAAGGCTCGCTAGAGGTGTTTCTAGAAAAATCAATATCAACAGCAAGCCTTATCATTTTATTTGTCCGGAATACGAGAAAATCAGTATAGGTGATTGGGTTGTTGTTGAAGTAAAAAGGAAGACTCATAATAAAAATATTGAGCATGATTTCGGGGTAGGCCGTGTTGATGAGATCATGACATGGACGGATAAAGAAATATTGACATTCAGGCCCAATTCATTTGTGGTATGCAAATTAGAAGAATCAGATAAATTTGAAAAAAGATGTATAAACATTAACAATAAGAAAAAATCTTTGTGGGCTAGGTATAATGCTGTTGATTGTAAGATAAATCCAGATAAAAAGGTAGAAGGGGTTCCTATGAATATATTTGATAACTTGCTTGATAATACTGGAAAACTTCATTTTACAAGCTTAATAAATACTCCCATAAAATGACTTCAGAAAAAAAGAAGATAAAGAAAAAACGCCAGCTTGAATAATATTCTGGTAGTATAATAAATCAGTTTAATGTATTATTAAAGCTGATTTTTTTATGGGAGGAATGTATTATGACTTTAAATGAATTATTTGACATATATATCGAAGATGTCGATATGATCAATCAGGTTACGACTACAGATTCTATTAAATATCGTTATAAATCTCATTTGAAACCTGTATTTGGAAATATAGAATTAGAAGCTATTGATCCAAAGTCCATTAAGAAGTTTCAAAAGGATATGGTTGAAGGTGTCTATGGAAGTAGAAGTGGTGATGTATTTTCGGTGTCATATATTAATTTAATTGTAGAACTGCTTAAACGATTGATTAAATATAGTGTTTTAATGAATTGCTTTACACCGACAGTTGAGCAGTCATGAGGATAAAACGTAGCCATACTCTTGTTGACAAGGAAAAACATAAAAAATGTTAAATTATATGGAGTATCGGAGATTTCAACAGGTTTATAAGTCATGTTGATGAAGAAAAAATTCTATGTACTGTTTAATGTTTTTTTCTATACTGGACTGCGCAAAGGCGAAGCACTGTCTCTGATGTGGAAAGATGTAGAACTGATAGAATAGACAATAACAATTAATTCTACTGCCTGTCGCGTAAGAGGTAGAGGTCAGGTTGTTAAAGAACCAAAATCTTTCAGTTCACATCGTATTATTTATATTAATGACAGCCTGAATGAAATACTGCTTAATTATTACCTTAATAAGAAGACTGAATATAGTTGTAACATTAATCATCATTTTGTCTTTGGTGATACAAAAATGCTGTCGTATTCTACTCTTGATCGTTTTTTTTATTAAATATAAAGAGTTATCCAATGTTTCTAATATGAATCTGCACGGTTTTAGACACTCTCATGCTACCATGATGTTGGAAATAACCAATGATGTCTACAACGTTTCAAAACGTCTTGGGCATGAAAATATAGAAATTACGGATACGTATTTACATGTGAATAATAAAATTCAGAGAGAAATGGCTCAAAAAATTGAAGATGTTATTAAAAGTGAAGAAAAAAATAAAATTGAGGACTATTTATATGATCTAAAGGTGAGTTTAAAAATGCAGATGACTAAAGGCAGTTACAGTAAAAAAGATATTAGAAAATTGAAAAAAATATATGATTATATTGCAGAACTGTAAATTATGTATAATTTCTAATATTATGTGGGAAACTATTTAAAATTCAAAGAGATGTAATATTAAAAGTTAAATTTTGGAAGGAGAAGCTAGAAAGCAATTTAGAAAGTGGGATAATGTGAAGTATATTGCAGAAAGTACGACTAAAAGAATGATATCCAAAGATTCATATAGAAATAAAAATTGGGGAATGGAAATAAATACAAATAATAGATTAAATCCCAAAGATGGTATAGGTATTAGATAATTCTTTAAACAGATTGATGATTACAGATAATAGATCTAGTGAAATGGTAAGTACTGTAGAATTCTTGATTGTGATAATTATATTTTTTCAATTGCTGCAGTAGAATTGTTTTGAATATTGATTTCGCAATATTTAAATTAAACAGGGAACTGATTGCTACGGGAGAAATGAAGGAAATGGGATCAAAATGAAATAGAATAAAATTACATATCTCAATTACTTTGCAAGGATATTATGGAAAGAATTGGCGGTAATAAAATATATGATAAAAAATGGTATAAACAGTAAAAAATAGATATACTTGATATTGAATAGATTAAATGTTATAATCTATCTGTAAATCGGGCATTGTTATATCACAATGCAAACAAAAAGGTAAGGAATGCACTCCTTACCTTTTCTGGTTTTTACAGTGAACTTAACACTAGGCTAGTTATCGTTATAAATATTTGTCTAACTATTTGCATATGTAATAAACTATTACACCTGCCATGACAGAAATAATCAAATCGGACATTATTATACCACCTCCTCTCCAAACAGGAGGGACGATAACAAACGTATTATATCAAATAAAATTTTGTCTAACAATTTATTATTGAGAAATATTTTGATTAAAAATAGAGTTGTACTCTATAAACTGATATATGAGTATTTAAAAAATGTTTAAATTATCAAGCAGTGGTATAATTAATATCGTTATTTTTTCAATTTTTTATTTATTTTTATGTTTTCAGGTGATATACTTAAACAGTCGAAACAACTAAATAAAAAATCCTGTTTCACTACCAATGAAACAGGATTGAGCATAGTCATTTAGCACTTAACTATGACACATATGATAATAAATCATATAATATATAAATATGGTTTGTTTATATAGAAATTTACCATATTGGAAAGATAAAATCTAGTAGTTATATGCTTAAATGACTGTGAAATCAAGTATAAAGTATATAACTTTATTTTGTATGATTTATCTTCTTATTTTATTTTTTTAGATTATTTAATAAAAATGGGGCGAAATACCTGTTTTTATTCGAAAATATTAACTTATAGAAGCACTTAGCAACTAATTTGCAAAGTGCTTTTTTTGTCGTTTTTATCAATATAAATTTAAATATGCAAAAAAATTCTATGTAGGCTTGGGAGGGAGACTGATGAGTATAATTTTGGATAACAAAAAAACAATGGAGAATATTCAGGAATTATTGGAATATCTTTCAGGAATCGTCAACGGGGCAAGATACAACATTGAAATAGCATGTGAGGAAGATAAGGAAAATGATATAAGAATTTATTTAATAGACAATCTCGAAAGAGATTTTGATGCAAATTTTATTACAACAACTTCGATATTAAAAATGGATGATTCGAAATCAAGTGTTGATTCTAAGAAATATGAAAGCAGAATGATAGATCTGTTGGACAAATCTAATGAAGAAACAATGTTTCTTATAGAAATGTTTGACTGTATAAATAAATTGGATAAGGAAGACAGATGTATTTTGATAAAAAGAGAAATATTAAATTACACAAGAGAGGAAGTGAAGAATGAGATGAACATATCGACAAATAGTTATTATAAACGGTTGAGGGAGGCTAAGTATCGTTTAGCATTACTGATCCCAGATGCAATTATGATCAAAGAAATTTAAAAAAAGGAAAAGAGGAAAAAAATATGAGAACAATTGTAATTACAAATATGAAAGGTGGAGTTAGTAAAACTACTACTGCACTATCTTTAGCAAAAGGCATGGCTGATAAAGGATATAAAACACTGCTTATTGACAGCGATCCACAAGCAAATGCGACAGATGTTGCAGGCAATATTGGAAACGAACTTGATGAGAAATTTATTAATGAATTTAATGATGATATTAAAAATGAGGAAGATTTCTTAAATAAATTGAATGACTGTTTATACAGTGATTACACCATTAATTTTAATCTGAAAGATATTTTTGAAGAACCTAGTTACATTAAAGAAGTAATTATGAAAACAAGAATAAAAAACTTAGATTTAATACCTTCTGCATTATCACTTGGTGATGCGAAAATAAGCTTACTTCATAATTTTAATCAGGATATAACTGGATATTTAAAGTCTGCGTTTAAATATATTGAAGATGATTATGACTTTGTAATAGTAGATGAGGCACCAGATGACAGTGTTATTTTGAGCAATGCACTAAGAGTTGCTGACTTAGTGATTATCCCTGTTAAACCAGATAGAGGTTCTTTAAAAGGATTAATTGTTTCTGTAAGCAAGCTCTTAAAAATGAAGGATGTTAATTTTGACTTAAAAGTATTGTTGACGATGATTAATGATAATAACAATGAAAAAGGAATTGTTAATCTGTTCCATAAATATTTTAGCGGAAAAACATTAGACACAACTATTCGGTATCGTGCAAAACCTGCGAACAGTGCTACGATCCAAAATGAATTTTTAATCGACAGTGATCTTAATATTGGTAATGATTTAAAGAAATTGGTTGATGAAGTAGAGGTGTATTTTAATGATTTGTCCGTACATCGATAAAGAAAAAACACAGCAGAATACAAAAACTCTTATTGAAGATTTAAGACCAGTTATTAAATCTGGTTTTTATGAGGTAAAGAAATTAAATATTGCTGAAGTAGAAAAAATTTGTGATTTTACTACTCTTGTTGAAACAAGAGTAGTAAATAGTGCAAATGAAATAATAATGAAATTATTATTAAGTGCATCAAGAATCTTAACACAAAGTGAAAAAAGATTTTTCTATTATTATTTTCTAAATGGAATGTGTATTAAAAATCTTAGAAACGGAGTAGTGTTCTGCGATGAGTGTATTGTTATTGCCAATGGTTATTATATTTTACAGAACATTATAAGAAAACTGATGTATTCATTTAATGAAACCGTTGTATATAAAATTAAAAGAGGGCGAGGAGATAGTATGAGCGGATTAGAATTTAATTTAAAACAATATGATAAATCTAACAGTGAGGATTTGATGAGGGAATTTGATAAAAGAAAAAAGGTAGAACCGATTGCAATAGAGGATATTAAATATAATCCATTAAATCCAGATTTCGATACACTGGAGGATATTGTAGAGTTTGCTGATAAAATTTATCACAATCCAAATGGAGTCTTAGAAGTTATTACAGTTTATCGTGATAGTGATGGTAAGTATATGTTGGTAAGCGGTCATAAAAGAATTAAAGCCTGCAAATATAATATTGAACATGAGAGTGAATTAGATGGTACTGGAAAAGTTCAAAAGACAATAGTCGCAACGATTGTTAAGAAACCAGATAATGAAATTGAAGAGATGAATACTATTCTTACTTACAATGATTATCGTAGATTTGATACTGAAGAAAAGAAATATACTTTGTTTAAAGCATATTACCAGTATGTTGCAGTACTCAATAAAAACGGAGAATTTAAAGGAAGAATTAGAGAATTCATTTCAAAACAGAGTGGATTAGGATTAAAAAAGGTAGGAGATTTTATTGATGAACTTGAAAATACTGTACTAATGTATTTAAACGAATTTAAGGATGATGTGAACAGAAATCTTGTAAATATAGAAGAGAGAAATGATTATCTTATCCACAAATCAGGATTACCAATTGAGACGCTGCAGTTAGTGTTGACAAAAATAAAGAAAAAAATCGAGGAAGATCCTAAGGTAAAAAATGATGATGAAGTACTGACAGGACAAACATCTATCGATGATTTTGTGAAAGATGATCTAAGTATTCATTACGAAGAAGTCCGTATGAAATTAACAAATTATTTTGATGCGAAGTGTATGGTAACAAAAAATAATAAGATTACTATTAATTGCGTGGATATAAAAGATTTAAACAGAGTGTTGCAAATGATGGGTGTGATTACAAATGATTAATATGTTTGAAGTATATAAGTTTGAGAGTTTATCAAAAGACGATAAACTCACTGTTATCTTAATCATACTGATTGGAATATTAATTTTTATAATATTGTGTTGGCTGATGTTTTTGTACATAAGCGCATTGAAAGGCAAGGCGAAAAAATTAGGCATTAATCATAAAGAGCAGATCACAAAAGTAATAAGAAAAATTAAAAAACAACATTAAATTGAGTATTATAAAAAAATTAAAATTTAACTGAATAAATGATAATTTTTTAGATTTGACAAAAAAATAAAAACATCAAAGTCCCTTTGATGTTGATTTAGAGAGGAGATATGAGACGCATGCTCAGTTCTGGAAACTACATTGAGTATAAAACAATAAAAGATACAGCCATTATTAAATCTTTTATCAAAACTAAGGCTTATTCAAATCAAGCAAATATAGAATCTAAAATTGACAAGCTAATTGCATATGAGAAAAAAAGAAATGCAACTAAAAAGAATTACTGTATTAAGTTAAGAGTGATGATTTCCAGATCATTATCTAAACAGCAAAAACATGAACTTGCGAAACAGTTTATGTTTAATATAAGTCTAGATTATAAATCTATTCCC